>JBGUIU010000313.1:0-28909 GCA_045113275.1 Paludibacteraceae bacterium | reverse complement strand
GACTATGCTTTTTACAATGTTTATCTCGAACATGTTGTTTTACCGGAAGGATTAGAAAGCATTGGGCAGAACGCATTTCCACAGTCATTGGAAGAGATTAACATTCCAAACACCGTTGAATACATAGGTGATTATGCCATCCATACAAATACAAAAATCAACAATAAATCGAAGCTCTTACTGTATGCCAACAATACAAAATGTTACGGATGGGTTGGCGAGCAAGATTCTTGTCCTGAAAAAATAGTCCTTCCTGAAGGCATTATTTACATTAATAAAGATGCGTTTATCAATAATAGTGCCATTAAAGAGATCCACTTTCCTGAAAGTCTAAAGAACATAAACGAATCTGTATTAAGAAATTGTGAAAATTTGGAAAGCGTGGTTCTTTCTAAGGAAATCAAATCAATAGGATGTTGGGCCTTCGGGAATTGTAAGAAATTGAAAAACATTAACATTCCCGACAGGTGTGATATCAAAGAAAAGGCCTTCCAATCATGTGATTTGCTGAATTTCTTACTATTAAGTCACGATGGTACGATGTGTAACGGTTGCACCAATAAAAACTATTCTGGACAAATCGTTATTCCACCTAGTGTCGTGTTCATAACCCCATATGCTTTCAAAGAATGCTATAATATCAAAGAATTTATTCTTCCTAATGGATTGCAAACGATTGGTGAAAGAGCTTTTGAAAACTGTCAATCTATCAAGAAATTCATAATGCCTAACTCTGTTCATTTTGTTGGAGATAATCTATTCAATAACTGTATCTATTTAAAGGAAGTGCAACTATCCAACTCTCTATCTACTATTTCGTCTGGTATGTTTTCAAAATGTAGATCATTAGAAAATATTGAAATCCCAGCATCCGTGACAGAGATTAAAGAACATGCTTTCGAAGAGTGTACAAGATTAAAAAGCATAAACATTCCAGAAAATGTCCCAACCATTAATCCTTACACTTTCTTTGGTTGTTCCTCTCTTGAAAGCATCCAATGGCCTTCTAAACCAATTTCAATCTCATATTATGCATTTTATAATTGTAAGAATCTTTCCATAGAGAAATTACCCAAAGGTACAAAAGTTAGCCGAGATGCATTTGGTGTTAGCGCACTCACTTCTTTTTCAGAAAAAATAGCAAAAATTAAAACTCAAATAATCGCCATTCTTCTATATTTGATAGTGACATCCATATTTACATGGTTGATTCATGTCTGGAAAGAGTATTCATGGAAGAAATCGATCAAACTTGTTTTACTCATTGAATTAGGCATTGCCATACTATTGTTTATATGCTTTTTAGTATTTATAATGCTTTTCATCAAAAGTGGTTATCACGGCTGATTTCTAACAAATAAGGGAGAATCTCATTCTGAAATTCTCCCTTGTATAGGTTCAACCGAAGCATTTACAATGACTTCTGTTGATTGATTCAATTCGTTCTATCATCTATTGCGACGGAAACTATCTTTGTTGCGGCGGAATTCTCTCTTTGGACGTTCATTCTTTGCACTAGAACCTTTCCCCTTTTTCCAATCCTTATCATCTCTAGATCGTTTCCTATCACGATCACGGCTACGACGTTCTCTTCCATCCCCATCATCTAATCCTTCTCTGCGTGAACGTCTATCCTTGAATACTTCCATCAACTGTATTCCATCTTTCTGACGAGCGAAAGCACTCATCATCGAAGGCACAACACTCTTATCTACGTCAAAGAAAGAATAACGACTGGTGATTTCGATATCATGAACATCAATATCATGGCTATCTGTCGTATCGTTGATCAAGCCCAAGACTCTCTTAGGTGTAAACCCATCACGGGAACCCATGTTGATCTTCAAGCGCATAAGATCACCCGATGATTTTCTACCCCCTCTTCCTGAACGATCACGATCTCCTTTTGATTTCTTATCCTTCTCAGGAATATTCAAATCTGGTGCATTCTTATAGTATTCCAAGAATCGATTAAACTCCTGGCTGACAAAATTCACAATCAAATCTTCACGACTGATATCCTTCAATTGATCCATAATCATCGGAAGATACGGTTGAATCTGCTCCTTGTCAATATTTTCTCCTGCGTTCTGAATCTTATTGATCAAAGAGAAGAGCTGACTCTTACATACCTCCAAGCCTGAAGGTACTGTCTGCTGAACAAACGTACGATTGATTGTTCTTTCAATCGTTCTGATTCTACCTTTTTCCTTAGAATGGATAATTGAAACAGAGATACCCTTCTTTCCTGCACGTCCTGTACGTCCGCTTCGATGCGTATAATTCTCTACATCATCCGGTAAGTTATAATTGATGACATGCGTCAAATTATTCACATCCAATCCTCTGGCAGCCACATCCGTTGCCACCAAGATCTGTAACGTCTTATTACGGAAACGTTGCATTACAGTATCACGCTGTGCTTGTGACAGATCACCATGCAATGCATCCGCATTGTATCCATCCTGCATCAATTTCTCTGCAACATCCTTTGTTTCCTGACGCGTACGGCAGAAAATAATTGCATAAATATCTGGATTGATATCCACAACACGTTTCAAACAATTATATCGGTCCTTTGCCTGAACCATATAATAGATATGCTCCACATTCTCTGTTCCAGAATTCTTCCGTCCAATGGCAATCTCCACGCTATTGCGCATATACTTCTTGGCAATATTGGCAATCTCCTTCGGCATGGTAGCAGAGAAAAGCAATGTACGACGCTCTTCTGGAATTTCTTGTAAGATTCTTTCTATATCCTCCTGAAATCCCATGTTAAGCATCTCATCTGCTTCATCCAATACCAAATATCGGATACCTGAAAGTTTTACCTTTCCACGCTCAATCAAATCAATTAAACGACCAGGTGTGGCAACCAAAATCTGAGGAGGGACATCCAATTGTTTGAACTGAGTAACAATATTCTCTCCTCCATAAACAGGTACAATCTTCATTCCTTTGATGTACTTAGAAAAGTTCTTCAAATCATTGGAAATCTGAATACACAACTCTCTTGTAGGAGAAAGAACAAGAGCTTGGATTTTTTGCACACTGCTATCGGTTAATTGTAATAAAGGAAGACCAAATCCTGCTGTCTTTCCTGTTCCCGTCTGGGCAAGTGCGACCAAATCCTCTGTGCTATCTCCTAACAAAAATGGAGTTACTTTCTCCTGAATCGGCATCGGTTCTACAAAACCCAAATCTTCGATTCCATGAAGGATCTCTTCGCTAAGCCCTAATTCCTTAAATGTACTCATGTACTATAAAATAAAAAAATTAAGTCGCAAAGGTACGATTAAATTTCGACTTTTCTTTTGGTTTCACGAAATTATATCTTAAAATTTCATAATTTGCCTCCTACCGATAAGAAGACATCCCCTCATTAATAATATTCTATCACACGTTCCAATATGCTTTTTGCATCAACTCCGACATAGCGAACCCCCATAATCCAATTCAATTTAGAATCGAACTCATACTTGTAATTCTCAGGGAGAAAACTATCCCCTGTCTCATCGATCGCTTCTTGTTTGATCAGATTTCCACCTTTATCATACGTCAAAACAGCCGATAATAAAATCGTTTGCTCATCCGACGCATATACATCAAAAGCTATTAATTGTTCATTCTCACTGTATGTCTCTTTTCTGAAGTTTACCAATTCCCTCTTCTCATTGTATATCTTCACCTCTTTTGGTAACCCTTTCTTATCCATCTGACGGACTTCCTTTTTTATTTGTTCATTGTTTTTATTGTATAAAATAGAAGTCTCTATCATGTTGTCATCATTATATTCAGTTACCTCCTTCTGCAAGAACTGATTGTCTTCATCAACCTGCATAGCTTCAGTCTGTCTTCCTTTTTCATCGTGTGCAAAGACAGAGACAACTGACAACTTACCCAAATCATCATAGATAAGTCGTTTTGAAAGCATCCCTTTATCATCATAGACGGAAAGAATTTTCTGAATCGTATCACCGTCCATGTCAAACACATCCAACTCCTCTAATCTGCCTTTTTTATTAAATACTTTCCTTGTCGATTGTAGCAGCTTCCCTTTCTTCACCTTCCCGAATTCATCCACAGCTACCTCATACTCAAACTCTTGAACAGATTTCACATCTCCCTTAAGATTCATATCTGTCAAATCATTTTTCTTTTCAGCACAACTCAAAAAGAAAAACAAAGAAAATATAAAATAAATAAATCGTCCTGCTTTCATTATAGTTTCTCTATTAATTCAAAATCCATCTGTTTCTTATCCAAATTGGTCTTTTTCACACGAATAACAACTTCGTCACCTAAACAATAGGTTCGCTGATACTTCTTTCCTACCAAACAATAATTCTTTTCATCAAAAATATAGAAATCATCATCCAGGTCTCGGATAGGAACCATACCTTCACATTTGTTCTCATTCAACTCAACATACATACCCCACTCCTGAATACCAGAAATTACACCATTATAGGTCTTACCTATCTTATCCTGCATGAACTCTACCTGTTTATACTTAATAGAAGATCGTTCAGCATTCGCCGCCAACTGCTCCATTTCAGAACAGTGCTTACATTTCTCTTCGTACTCATCTTCGTTTACACTTTTCTTGCCATCGGCATAAAGATCCAACAAACGATGAGCGATCACATCCGGATAACGACGAATAGGCGATGTGAAGTGTGTATAATAGTCAAATGACAAACCATAATGGCCTCTTGCTTCGGTTGAATAAAGAGCCTTCGCCATAGAACGAATTGCCACCATCTCAATTAAGTTCTGTTCTTTTTTCCCTTTTACATCAGAAAGCAATTTGTTGATGGAATTCGTCACCTCTTTTCTTTTTCCAGCTGTATTCAACTTATATCCGAACTTGGAAATAAAACGAGACAAATCACTCAACTTCTCAACATCTGGATCATCATGAACACGATAAATAAATGTCTTGGCTTTCCCTTCTGTATTTTTCTTTTTCCCAATATGTTCTGAAACGGTCTTATTTGCCAGTAACATAAACTCCTCAATCAACTTATTAGCATCTTGCGACTCTTTGAAATAAACGCTCAATGGCTTTCCTGATTCATCTATCTCAAATCGAACCTCCACACGATCAAAAGCGATACCTCCCAGTTGGAAACGACGTTCTCTCAACTTCTTGGCCAACATATCCAGTGTCAAGATCTCTTCTTTCATGTCACCTTCTTTCGTTTCTATCACCTGCTGAGCCTCTTCGTATGTGAATCGTCTCTGAGAGCGAATGACAGTATGTTTTATTTTATAATTCAACACATTGGCATCGTCATCCATCTCGAATAACACAGAATAACAAAGCTTATCCTCATCAGGACGCAAGGAACATAACTCATTCGACAATTTCTCTGGCAACATCGGAACAGTACGATCCACTAAATAGACGGATGTAGCTCTTCGATAGGCCTCTTTATCTATTTCATCACCGGGTCTCACATAATATGTGACATCAGCAATATGAACGCCAGCCTCCCAATGTCCATTCTCCAATTTTCGCAAAGACAATGCATCGTCAAAGTCTTTTGCATCCTTCGGGTCTATCGTAAACGTTGGTACCCCACGGCAATCCAATCTTCTTAGGAACTCACGCTCCGGAATCTCCGAAGGAATCTCATTGGCCATGTCCTCCAACTCACTCGGATAATTATATGGAAGACCATATTCCAGAAGTATCGCATGCATCTCAGTCTCATTATCACCCGATGCTCCTAATATTTCTTTTACCTCTCCCACAGGATTTCGGTCACTGCTCGACCAATCTGTGATCTTAACTAATGCCTTATCACCATTTTTACCATCCTTAAGCTTATCTATTGGAATGAAGATGTCATTCGTCATCAACTTATCATCCACCAATAAAAAGGCATAATTCTCCTTCACATCCAATTTTCCGACATACATATCTCGTCCGCGACGCAAGATATCTATGACTTGTCCTTCCTGCGGACGATCTTTGCGACAGGCAAACAAGCGAATACGAACCGTATCCCCTGCAACCGCTTTATTTAAATATTTTTCTGTTATGTATATCTCCTCTGCACAATCTTGCGAGCAAACGACCATCTTCCCTCCAGCACGACGTTCCAACACACCGACAACCGATCCCGAACGTCCATCTAACTGATATTTGCCATGACCAGCCTCCACCAAAAAGTTCTGAAATGCCATCGTATCAAGCAATTGTATCAACATACGCTTTTGTTGCGTTGATTTCAGTCCAACTTCATACGATACTTGCTTATAATCATAAACTCTATTTGGATTCTCCTCAAAAAGTTTCACCACACGCTTCATAATCTCCTGCTTCGTAAAATGCGTAGATTCTATCGAAGGGATCTCTTTTTTTCTCTTTTTGGAAGATAAACTTGTTCTTGCTTTTTTATTTTTTGCCATATTAAATTCCTTTTCTAATCTTTTTTGTAAAGATAAACAAAATTTGATTACTGCCACATAATATACTTAACAATATAATGAACACGTTCCAATCTTTTCTTATCTTAAAGTACACATTTATACAAAATTTCTCAAAACACAATATAAATCATATATTTAACATATCTTTGTACCCAAAGACTACTAGAATGAGATACATAGCATTTATTTTCACAATCGGCATACTAACAAACTGGTGCGTATCTGCACAGACCATCAAGCCTCTCAACTTTGGCAACTTTGAATCATGGATTACCCGAGAAGTCCAAGAGTCAAAGATTATTGGAGGGAACATGAAGAAAATCTATGTGATAGGTCCTCAAGAATATATCACAAGCGATCTATTGGCACCTTTCTCATACAGAAAAAAGACCATTTGGTCCTCCTCCAACGTATATGCTAAAGTTGCAGGAATCATCAAGGCCAGCAACTCGGTAGAACCAGAGAAAAGAGGGGACGGATATTGTGCGAGACTTGACACAAAAATCGAACATGTAAAAGTCTTGGGGATTATTAATGTTTCCGTTCTTGTCTCAGGTAGCTTCTTTACTGGAGAAACTATCGAACCAATAAAATCAACCGATGATCCTTATTGCAACATGAGTTTTGGAACCCCATTCAATCAAAAACCCAAAGCTCTGTTATTAGATTATAAATGCAATATCTCCTCCAACAACTATGTCATGAAATATCCTGGAGTCGGTTCGAAAAAGATTGAAGGAATTCAAGACAAAGCTGAAATATGGATTTATCTTCAAAAGAGATGGGAAGATGCAGACGGAAATATCCATGCATTACGCGTAGGTACCATGCGTACTCAATTCGATCAGGATGTCCCTGAATGGAAGAATCAACAACGATTCGAAATTCATTACGGAGATATTAGCCAAACAAGCTACTACAAAGAATATATGCATTTAAACGGTCCTTATCGTGCCCGTAACAGCAAAGGAGCTATCGTCCCTATCATAGAAGAAGGCTGGGGTACAGAAAAAGATCTTCCAACACATATGATACTCATGGTTACGTCAGGCAACCAAGGAGCATTCATCGGATCCGTCGGAAACACCTTATGGGTGGATAATCTTCAATTTGAATATTAATCAGAGGAACATTTGTTTACGCTGGATTCAGCCCTATTGAATCCATTATCTCTTCATATATAATACGAACTCATACGGGTCACTCTCTCTTCTATAACGATTGACCGAAGTAACTGTAACATTATAAATCGTATTTTTCTTCAAATTCAATTTGCCCAGGTTCACCCGATTCGAAACGGTTCTACAAACAATATTCTTAGGATTATCAAAATCACACACGTCAGAATCAGGGAAAGCATATACAACATAATAAGATGGCATCTCCCCTTCTTCTGCCACAACAGGACTCCAGCTCAAGATAGAATCTCCTTCGATTTGTAAATCCATTGGGAAATGAGCCTCTTTTCCTCCCTTCATTTCAGGAAGAAGAGCAGGGAAAGCATAAAATTCATTTTTTAAGCTATCCAATAGACCTTGTGGATTTCGCAAGAAATAATGCGTACTATAAAACAATAATCCATCAATATTCACACACTCCTGATTATAATGCATCTGACGCACCAATTCATTCGGTGTCTTCCATGCTTTCGGCTTATTCACCTCCAGTCCGGAAGCATATAATCCGAAATAGAGTTGACAACTTGCTGGCACATGCGTTCTCCACCATGGAGCCAAAACAGCATAGTCAGCCACTGTCTTGCCAATCTCCCAATATAACTGAGGTGCCAGATAATCTACCCATCCTTTTTCTGCCCAGAGCAAAACATCGGCGTATAGATCATCATAATTAGAGACACCCGCCTTCGTCTCTGAACCTCTTTCATCCTTTGCCTTATTACGCCATACACCAAACGGGCTGACACCAAACTGAACCCAAGGTTTCGTCTCCAATAACATCTGATGAATCCGCGCCACGATACGATTTACATTATCGCGTCGCCAATCACCTTTATTCGAAAAGCCACGATTGTATTTCTGGAACGTATCCTCATCTGGGAAATCCTTTCCTCCAATAGGATAAGGATAAAAATAATCATCCAAATGAAGCGCATCAATATCATAACGGATAACAATATCCTTCAAGACTTTCAACAAATAATCAGCTGTTTCATCTTGACCTGGGTCAAAGAATATCTTATCACCATATTGTTTAAACAGATAGGGTTTCTTAAAATAAATATGTTGGTCACATAACTTAGACTTAGGTGTGTTGGTCACACGATACGGATTAATCCATGCATGAACCTCCATACAACGTTTATGTGATTCTTCAACAACCAACTGCAGCGGATCAAACGAAACATCCGAAGGCGCTTTCCCCTGTTCACCCGTCAACCACTCAGACCATGGTTCTATATCGGACTTATATAATGCATCGGAGGTAGGACGGATCTGAAAAATAACCGTATTAATACCACACTTATACAAAGAGTCCAGAAGCAGAACTAACTCCTGCTTCTGGTACTCTGATACTGAATCCCGGCTTGATGGCCAGTCTATATTTGCAACAGTCGCTATCCATACACCTCTCATTTCATGCTTCACCTGACCGAAGCAATAAGAAGGCAATAAAAGGATTAACAACCACCAATATTTACGTTTCATTAATTTTTATACTTTGCCTCATGCAATTTGTTGAAAATATACTCACCTGAAGCGGTCAATATCTTTTTATCCAATGGATACATTTTTCCATCATTCCATTTAAGCGCAGCGCACTCACCACCTTCAGCACTATAACTCCAATTGCACCAACTAACAATCTGATGAGCCTCATTGTCACCATCAAATACATTCAACCACTTCTCCGTCATATCAAGACGAAGATTATGCCAGCCACTTGCATCGGTCGTACCGAATTCAGTAACAAAAATTGGCAAGCTTTTTAGGATACAAGTGATACCTTTCTCTGCATCATCTTTTATGAATGGGGTCATGAAATCATATCCACGTCCCATAGTAGAATCGATAGGAGTACCATCATTATGAGAAGCCGCATAGAAATGGAACGAGTACATTAAGTTATCATATACATTACCATTCTCATCCTGTGGTTCATGACCGATAACATCTTGTGGACGCTGACTCCATTCTGGTGTTCCACAAATACATACTACATCATGGTCGTTCTCACGAATGATCTTTAACATCTCCTCGCAATATGGTTTGATATGTCTTAACCATGTCACTTCACCTTTTGTTGAATTAGGCTCATTACACAATTCGTAGATAATATGTTTCTGATATTGGAATCTACGTGAACAATATGTAAAGAAATCTGCTGCTAAATCAACTCCACAACATGGATGTTTTCTATAATAAGCACTCTGCGGATTGCCTGGACTATGCACATGCCAGTCAATTAACAAATAGATTCCATTCTCGGCGCACCATTTCGCCACATTCTCCAAATGTCTGGTCTTATGTGTTGGATTATATGCATATCCTCCTTCCTCATCCACATAAAATGCCAAACGGAACACATTACATTTCCAATCTTTTGCCAAAGATTTAATGTTCTCTTCCGTAATGTTAGCTACACCAGCCCACTGCATACCATGTGAACTCATTCCTCGTAACTGCACAGGATTTCCTTTTTCATCGCACAAACAACGAGCACCCTCAGAATTCTTCGCTACCTTAAGCTTACCCCATTTATCTACTGGAGAGCCTTTAGGATATTCCATAGGCATTAATATCTCCACCTCTTTAGAAGATGGGGAAATTTTTCCAAAAGGAGATGACGGCTTGGCTGTCTTGGTTGTTGTCTCCGTCTTGACATCTTTCTCAACGTTCCGATCTTTCCCGTCAGAGCATCCACTCCATATCACTGCCGCTACACAAGCAAAAATCCAATTTCTTACCATATATCAACCATATTTACATTTAACTTTCAATTTTAACGATTCTATGTTTTAGCAAATATATAATTATTTTTTAATAATGCAAACCCCACTTGCTTTTATTTAATTTTTTCATCAAAGCAACAATTCGGCCTTGTTTACGGATCAATTTTTGAGGTAAATTCCGAGGTGTATAGGCTAATGGTGCAGGCAAAACAGAAGCCAGCAAGGCCGCTTCTTGCATGGTTAATTTTGATGCGGAATGATGAAAATAATAGTGACTGGCAGCCTCAACTCCATAGATTCCATCGCCCATCTCAGCCACATTCAGATAAACTTCCATAATTCTTTTCTTACTCCAAAAAGTTTCTATCATAACGGTGAAATAGACTTCCAATCCCTTCCTAACCCAAGATCTATCCGGCCAAAGGAAAACATTTTTCGCCACTTGCTGAGATATCGTACTTGCACCATAAATCTTCTTCCCCTTCTTGTTCATTTTACGAGCCTTTTCAATCGCTTCAAAATCAAATCCATTATGACTCATAAACTTATTATCCTCTGATGCAATAACCGCATCTATCATTGTGCTTGAGATATCATCTATACAAAGCCACTTCTTCTCCATTTTAACGGGCCGATCCGAAGAGAGTTGCTGGCATACGCGTATCCCCATCAATGGAGTCATCCCAATAGGGACAAATCGCAGAATCAAAACAGACAAGAATGTAGAGACAAAAAAGAAGAGTACCAGATTACGAATCCATATAGAGAGATAACTAACCCTACTTCTATTCTTCTTATTTTTCCCTGTAATCCAATGTAATAGTTTCTTAAAGCGTTGCTTCATCTACTATTTTTTTATTTTTACCACTATTTTCTTGGTCTTGCCATTCCCTATAATAGGAGCATGAGCATCTTGTGGAAAGAAAATAGCAAACGATCCAACCGGCAGCACAAAAGAGAAATCAAACTTATCCTTGTAGAATGTTATATCCTGTTTAGGATGCATCTCCTTCAACAGTTTACATTTTCTTGTCGGTTTGTATCCAACGTATTCAAAATTTGAAATAGGTATCTGTATATCGATATATGCATTATGAGCCTCCAGATTAGCCATGTTAGATGGTCTCAAAGCCACTTCATCCACATTGATATAGAAATCATCATCCACAACAATCTTCCCACTCTGTATATTAGCAAGATCTAGATTTTTCAAATAATCAAACACTTTAGGGAACGACGGATGCATACCTGCATATAGGTCTATGTTTTCAAATAAATCTAATACCATATTATTTCTTCTAGTTACGTTTTACACACTTACTCTCCCATCAGGGTCAGTCATCTATTTTCATAAAAAAAGGTCTTCTCATATAGAAGACCATGGAGCGGAAAACGGGGTTCGAACCCGCGACCCTCAGCTTGGAAGGCTGATGCTCTACCAACTGAGCTACTTCCGCAGTTGGTAATTATACCTGTGGGCGAAGATGGATTCGAACCACCGAAGGCAAGAGCCAGCAGATTTACAGTCTGCCCCATTTGGCCACTCTGGTATTCGCCCTTTTTAAATCGGGTGCAAAGATACGAAACTATTTTTAATATTCCAAAAGTTTTTTGTTGAAATCAACCATTTTAATTGCAGTTACGGCTGCTTCGACTCCTTTATTGCCTAAAACACCCCCTGCACGATCCAATGATTGCTGCATATCATCCGTTGTCAACAAGCCGAAAATCACAGGAACTTTGCCTTCTGCATTCAACTGGCTGATACCATTCGTCGTTCCCTGACAAACATAATCAAAATGCGGAGTGCCTCCTCTTACAACACATCCTAATGCAATGATTGCATCCACATCCAGTTCGTCACCCATGCGTTTTGATGCATATACCAATTCAAAACTTCCTGGCACATGGAACACACAGATATTCTCAGGATCAACACCATGCTTTATCAATGTCTCCTGAGCGCCTTCCAACAATTTGAATGTCACCTCATTGTTCCAATCAGAAACAACTATACCAAATGCCATCTCTGATGCATTCGGTACAGAATTAATATCGTATTTTGATAAGTCTACCGTTGCCATACTAATAAAAAAAAATTCTACAAACCCCTATTCAGAAGATTCATAGAATTTTATATGATTCAAATTAATTATTTCGATTTTGCATATTCAAGATATTTCTTCACATCTGACATGTCAGAGAACTGAGGATATTTCTTGATGATATTTTCTAACAATGCAATCGCCTTGTCATTTTCACCCATTGACAAATATGCAATAGCTGCACGTTTGTTGTAGAATGGAGTGATGATTTCATTGTCTGCACTTGCAGCCTTCTTATAATAAACAATTGCCTTCTCTGGTTTATCTTTATCTAAATCCCAATAGCAATCTCCTATAGCACCTAAGACAGCAGGCTGAATCATCTTATCATCAGCATCAAAATCCTCTAAATAGTCAATGGCTGTCCCATAATCACCCAACTGCTTATAGCACAATCCAGCATAAGCCTTTGCAAGATTACCTGCTTTAGTTGAACCATACTCATCAATGATTTCCAAGAATCCCATTACATCATCTTTTCCATCCAATGCAACTTGAAATGAGTCTCTTGCGAAGAATTGCTCTGCTCCATAAATAAGTTCCTTTGCTTCCTTATCTCTTGGTTCTATATAAAAATTCTTAATCAACATCACACTAACAACCAACAATGTAACTATACCAATACCGATATAGATAGGCTTCTGATTGTTCTCCAAGAATGCTTCGCCCTTATTCAATGCATTACCTACACTATTGAACGTACTCTCAACTTTGTCAAGCTCCTCATCTTGATTTCCTTGTTTCTTAATAATATCAGCCATTTTATTAAAAATTTATCTGTTTCTTTTTCAATTTAAAATTTGAAGTTACAAAAATAACGGATTCTGTGTTATTAAAAAAATTTTAACCACATTTTTTCGCCATCTTTTGTTTTTATAAATCTTACCTATCTTATTTCTATAAGAATCTCTATTGTGCTGTTTTCGTTATCTGTGAAGATCAATCAATCGCTGTACTCTCCATTTCCTTCATTGCCGACCAAACCTCACGAGGCAGAAAGAAAAGTAGATTCTTGCCTTCTTTCCAGGCATCTCGTATTCGAGTGGACGAAATCTCCAAGGTAGGAGCATCCTTCAACATCCTTACTGATTTAGCCCATCGTTCGGGCACTTCGGTCGGATAATTCGGACGTGGATAAACAAGCAACTCACATATTTCAGCAATCTTTTCTGCATCCTTCCATTTGTGGAAATCCACCAAATTATCACCTCCCATCACCAATTTAAACTCTACATCCTTCTCCGATTCCTTAAAATGCATCAACGTATCAATCGTATATGAAGGCTTGGGTAACGAGAACTCTACATCAGAGACAGAGAACTTGGCATATCCTTCTATCGCTTTTTGCACCATTTTCAATCGCCACTCATCACTCATCAACGCGCGATTCTTCTTGAAGGGATTTTGAGGTGACACAATGAATCGCACCTCATCAATCTCTTCATACTCTGCAATATAGTTAGCAAGAATAAGATGTCCGTAATGTATCGGATTAAAAGATCCGAAAAAAAGAGCTACCTTTTTCATTCTTCCATGAATTCTTTAACCATTTTTGTTATCAATGCCTTAGTCTGTTCTAAGTCATCGTTTACAACAATCCTGTCAAACTTATCAGAAAAAGTCATTTCATATGATGCCTTATTGACACGATCATTAATCACGTCCATCGTATCTGTCCCTCTCTTCACCAATCGTTCCTTCAACGTAGCAATCGAAGGCGGCATGATAAATATTGACATAGCATTTGCGCCATACATCTTTTTAATATTGCAACCGCCTGCCACATCCACATCAAACACCACGATATGATTCTTGTTGTTGATACGAGACACTTCACTCTTTAACGTTCCATAATATTTATCCGTGTAAACCTCTTCCCACTCTAGGAATGCACCTTCTTCAATCTTCGCTTTGAACTGTTCGGGCGACAAGAAATAGTATTCTACACCATCTTTCTCTTCGCCACGAGGACTTCTACTTGTAGCCGAGATGGAAAACTCCAAACAATCAAACTTCGACATCAAGTAATTAATCAACGTACTTTTACCGGAGCCCGAAGGAGCTGAAAAGATAATCATTTTCTCTTTGTTCATCTTCTTATTATAGGACATTCAACACCTGTTCTTTAATTTGCTCCAACTCATCCTTCATCTTTACAACAATCTTTTGCATTTCAGAATGATTGGACTTTGATCCCAATGTATTTATTTCTCTTCCTATTTCCTGTGCAATGAAACCTAATTTCTTTCCTGAATTACCTTCCGACTTCATTGTCTCTTCAAAATAGGTCAGATGTTGACGAAGACGATTTTTCTCCTCATTGATATCCAACTTCTCTATATAATAAATCATCTCTTGTTCAAATCTGTTTTTATCATACTCAACAGACTTTATCTCCGATAGGTTATCCAATATTCTCTGTTTGATTTTCTCCACACGCTCTTTTTCAAATGGATCAATCGTAGCCAACAAAGCACGAATATTAGCTATTTTCTGGTTAAACACAGCCGCCAACGACTCCCCTTCGCGAACTCTAAAATCTATCAAGGAAGAAACAGCTTTTTCAAAGGCATCCTTCACCTTCTGCCAATCCTCTTCATCCACCTCTTGCAACTCACTCTTCATCACATCAGGCATACGTAACAAAAGAGGCATCCAATCAGTTGGTTCAGGCACACCTAGTTTCTGTGACATCTCACTGATCTGCTTATAATAATTCTCTACTAACGCCTGATTAATCTGTGTGGACGTATCGCCATTCATGTTCTCCACATAAATACTAAACTCCACCTTTCCTCTCTCTAATCTCTGAGCAACAATATTACGCAGTTCCAATTCTTTTTCCTTATATGAGTTCGGAACGCGAGAAAACAAATCCAGCTGTTTGCTATTCAAAGATTTAATCTCAATCGTAATTTTCTTGGATCCCACTTCGCAAGTTGTCTTGCCGAATCCTGTCATTGACAATACCATAATCTACTAATTTTGAAAATTTACGATACAAAGTTAATTTTAATTTTTTCAAAACAATAGTTTCGGCACAAATAATATAAATTTGCACAAATTTTGAGTGGCATCCCACTAATACATCAAATAAGAGAAAATGGCAAATATCATTTGTATAGAAACATCGACAGAAGTTTGTTCCGTAGCTTTATCAATAGATGGTCAATGTGTTTGGGAGAAAAAACAGTTAACCGGACAAGCCCATTCTGTTCTTTTAGCATCCTATCTGCAAGAGATGCAAGAATACACGAAGAATAACGATATAAAGATTGATGCCGTGGCAGTTAGCAGCGGACCAGGCTCCTATACAGGTTTGCGTATTGGTGTTTCCACAGCCAAAGGATTGTGCTATGGAATGGATGTTCCTCTACTCTCTATCGACACCTTAAAAGTCATTTCTGTTTCTGCTATCGAGAAACTAACGCCAGGCAATATAGAAAAAGAAGCCTATTTCTGTCCGATGATTGATGCCAGACGAATGGAGGTATATACATCCTTCTATAATAAAGAGCTAAATCAGATACAAAAAACAGCAGCAGATATCATTGACGAAAACTCATATAAAGAACTACTAAACAACCATATAATATACTTTTTCGGCAATGGTGCAGGGAAATGCAAAAACACCCTCACACACCCCAATGCACGTTTTTTAGATGAGATCAATCCATTGGCTTCAAAGATGGCTAGCTTAGCAGAATCGGCATACCAAGAAAAGGATTTCAAAGACGTCGCTTATTTCGAACCGATCTATTTAAAAGATTTCATCGCCACAGTTGGCAAAAACAAAGTATTAGAGTTGGATAATTCAAAATAAAGTTATAACTTTGCACCGCTTTAATAATTAATGAAGTTTAACTAATCAAAATTTAAAAAATGGCAACCAAACTTAGATTGCAAAGACACGGCCGTAAGGGGTACGCGTATTACCACATCGTCGTAGCAGATAGCAGAGCACCACGTGATGGTAAGTATATTGAGAGAATTGGATCTTACAATCCAAACACCAATCCTGCTACAGTTGACTTAAACTTCGAAAGAGCTTTGTATTGGGTAGAGAACGGTGCACAACCAACAGACACTACAAGAAATCTTTTGAGTGACAAGGGTGTTTACTTAATGAAGCACTTAAAAGGTGGTGTTAAGAAGGGCGCATTCTCAGAAGAAGCTGCACAACAAAAGTTCAATGCATGGATAGCTGAGAAAGATAAGAAAGCTCAAGATTTCATAAGCAAGAAAGAAACTGCTAAGAAAGAAGACGTTAAGAAACGTTTGGAGGCTGAAAAAGCAGTAAACGCTGCTAAGGCTGAATTAGTTTCTAAGAAGAAAGCTGAGGCTGAAGCTGCTGCAAAAGAGGCTGAGGCTGCTGCAGCTGCTGCAGAAGCTCCTGCAACTGAGGCTCCAGCAGAAGAAACTCCTGCTGCAGAATAATCATAACCTTATAGTAAAAAAGGATGTCCACAATGGACATCCTTTTTTATTTCATACAACAAATAAGGACGGAACTACTTTCATATCAAATTTTTAAGTAAATTTGCATCAGTTTTTTAAGGATTTAACATTGACTATATACGTAAACTTATGGTAAGAGACACAGCAATTTTCGACATTATCGAGAAGGAGCGCCAACGCCAACTGAAAGGCATAGAATTAATTGCCTCAGAAAATTTCGTGAGTGACCAAGTTATGCAAGCAATGGGTTCTTGCTTAACCAACAAGTACGCTGAAGGTTATATCGGACACCGTCACTATGGCGGTTGCGAGGTAGTCGACATGAGCGAAGGATTAGCAATCGAGCGCCTTTGCAAACTTTACGGCGCTGAGTACGCTAACGTACAACCTCACTCAGGAGCTCAGGCAAATGGTGCTGTCCTACTTGCAGTTCTAAATCCTGGCGACAAATTCATGGGCTTGGATTTGGCTCACGGTGGACACCTATCTCACGGTTCATTAGTTAACACATCAGGTTTGATCTACAAACCAGTACCTTACTTTTTGAACAAAGAGACAGGACGTGTTGATTACGATGAAATGGAGAAAACAGCAAAAGCAGAACGTCCTAAATTAATCATCGGTGGTGGTTCAGCTTATTCTCGCGAATGGGATTATGCACGTATGCGTAAAATCGCCGACGAAGTAGGTGCACTCCTTATGATTGATATGGCTCACCCTGCTGGTTTGATTGCCGCTGGTTTGCTAGACAATCCATTAAAATATGCACATATCGTCACTTCTACTACTCATAAGACACTTCGTGGACCTCGCGGTGGTATCATCCTTCTTGGCAAGGACTTCGACAACCCATGGGGTAAAGTGACAAAGAAGGGCGTTATTCGTAAGATGTCTTCTATCTTAAATTCTGCAGTGTTCCCAGGTATGCAAGGTGGTCCATTGGAGCACGTTATTGCTGCTAAGGCTGTTGCTTTTGGAGAAGCTCTTCAACCAGAATTCAAGGAATACCAAACACAAGTGAAGAAGAATGCCGCTGTAATGGCACAAGCATTCGTTGACAAAGGTTACGCTGTCGTTTCTGGCGGTACTGATAACCACTCTATGTTAATCGACCTTCGTCCTAAATTCCCTGAATTGACAGGTAAGATGGCTGAAACAGCTCTTGTTTCTGCAGACATCACAACCAATATGAACATGGTGCCATTTGACACTCGTTCTGCATTCCAAACTTCAGGTCTCCGTTTCGGTACCCCTGCTATCACAACACGTGGTGCTAAGGAGAGTTTGATGGTTGAGATTGTTGAAATGATTGATACTGTTCTTTCTAACCCAGAGAGCGAAGCAAATATCAAATCAGTTCGCGAAAAAGTAAACAGCATCATGAAGGATTATCCTTTATTCGCTTGGTAATTTCTATATCAAAATAGACTATTGAGAAGAGGCTGCGTCATCACAGCCTCTTCTTCTTTTTACTGACATATAGTCATACCTGGAAACATTTTGTCATATCTACACTACTTTTTACCGACTGTTTTTCCTGTTATAGCCCCATTTCCTCATTGGCACATAATTTGAACAACTCATTACGACTGCTTCTAACAACAGCCAGAGAAATAAAATATATGTTTAATTTAACTGGAGGACACAAAAATGTTATTAGCAAGAAAATCGCAGGATTTCATTCCTACATTATTCAACGATCTATTTGATTTGAACTGGAACAACTATCCAATCAGTACAGCTCCACAAATGAACATCAAAGAGGATGACAAGGCATACGAAATGGAACTGAGCATTCCGGGTATGTCCAAAGATGACTTGTCCATATCAATCGACCAAGACAATAACCTGATCGTTGAAATCAACAAGAAAGAGAAAAAAGAGGACAAAAACAGCCGTTATCTACGTCATGAATTTACATCGTCTCAATTCAAAGAGATGATGAAATTGCCAGATAACATCCGCAAGGATGATATCAATGCAAAAGTGGAGAACGGTATCTTGAATATTACAATGCCAAAACAGAGTGTTGAAGAGATAAAACAGGCCACCAAACAGATTGCTATTCATTAACAGTCTGTTGCTTGCCATAACGTGACTATGTGAAAACGAAGAAGGAGGTGCCACCACACCTCCTTCTTCATTTTATCTGAATCATCAAATTAATTATCCTTTAAGATAGCATTCACCTCCTCATTGGTTTTGTACAGCTTCTCCTTACAAAACTTAATCAACTCAGTTGCTCGCTTGGCTTTAACCGTCAATTCATCTATCTCCAACTCATTCGCCTCCAACTGAGCCAAGATCTCTTCCAACTCAGAGATTGCACTTTTATAATCTTTAATCTTCGCCATGTTAGTACATTTTATATGTCGTCTTCAACACGCGGAACTCCGTTCTACGATTGATTGAATCGGCGATCTCCTTTTGTTCCTCTGTTAGTGTCTCAATATACTCCTCATCCAACACATCACCTACTTTCAAGAACGAATATTTTTTCTGAAGCACCTTATCAACCACAACGGGTTGTGTTTTACCATATCCTTTCGCTGTGAGTCGTTCTGCCTCAATTCCCTTCTTGATAAGATAATCGACAACAGACTGTGCTCTCTTTCCTGACAACTGCAAGTTACCATCTGCCGAACCGATACGGTCGGTATGTGCCCCTATCTCTATTGTGATATTAGGATTATCATTGAGCACCTTAACCAACTTATCCAATGCAGTAGAAGATGCATCAGTAAGAGTTGCCTTACCAAATTCAAAGAAAATATTATCCAAACCGACAGGCTTACTAAGAGAAGCTAATGTAAAATGAATAGGGAACATCTTAGAATCCTCCAGTCCCATCGTTATGGCTTCCTCTTTCTGATTCAAGTAACCTCGACAATTGCCTAACAAGACATATTTTACATTCTTATTCAACGTCAGTTTGAATGAACCATCTTTCTTTGTATGTAATTTAGTATTGGTTCCATCATCACCTACTATACGGACAATGGCATCTCCTAACGGCTCACCATTCATATCCGAAACCTTTCCATCAATTAAGAACTCAACCGCAGGCAGTTCAAATTCATATATCTTATCATATCCTTTCTTCTCGCCTCGATTAGATGAGAACATACCTTTCTCTTTTCCTGTGACAAAACTGATTCCAAAATCATCACCGTTGGAATTGATCGGACACATCATATTAGAGACTTCCCATGATCCATCTTCCAACTCAGTAGCATAAAATATATCCAAACCACCGAAACCAGGATGTCCATTAGAAGAGAAATAAAGTGTACCATCTTCTCTCATATACGGGAACATCTCATCTCCTGGCGTGTTTACTGATGGACCTAAGTTGACTGGCGCACCATATTGATTACCATTCTTCTCACTTCTCCAGATATCCTTTCCTCCATAGCCACCTGGCATATCAGACACAAAATATAAGAATTTATCATCAGGAGACAATGTCGGATGAGCGAATGACAACGAGCTGTCTGCCGAAAGCTTTACATCGATCACTTTTCCCCATTTACCACCGGAACGAGTCACTGAACAGATCTGTGCACCCCTACTTTCTCCTTTCTCCACATAACATCTTGTAAAGAACATCGTTCTACCATCTGCACTGAAGGAAACTGTACCTTCATCAAAATCAGTGTTTATATCGTCTTCTAACGCCTCCAGATTATCCCACTCACCTAACGAATTGCGCTTGGCTGTGTATATGTCATTATTTCTGACACCTGTAATCTTACTGTTTCCACCACCTATCTCCTTATTTTCTCTTGTAGAGTTAAAATAAACGACATCCTCATCCCCACCAGGGAAAGAAGGAGAGAACTCTGTTTTCTTAGAAGCAAAGAAAGTGGCTTTCTTGACATTGTATCGTGTTGGATTCTTGCGCCATTCTGCAACCTCCAAAGCGGACTGCTTACCATTGATAGCCCTGACATCCTCAGGGTGTTTCTCTAAATAGATATCGTATTGAACGATGGCTTCCTTTTCCTTCTTATTCTGTCTTAACGCATCAGCATAATACAAATAGACAATCGAATCCTTATAATTATATCGAACAGCATTAGAGAATGCTCGCTCTGCTCTTTCTGTCTCATTGATCAACCGATAGCACGATCCTAAACGGAAAGCTGAATAGGCTTTCATCGGACGATCTTTCAATTTTACCTTGGGATATATCTTATTATACATGGATGCTGCTGTATAATACTCTCCCACCTCATATTTTTTATCTGCCTTCTTCAATCGCTGTTTAATTGAGCAACTGGAAAATAACATAAGAGGTATCAGTAAGAAATAAAAATATCTGCGCATAACTTTTTATTCAAAAAAAACGTTTCTTTAAAAACGAAGAACTACTCCATTTATTTTAAGGAATTCCATCCTTGAGCCTTTAATTCCACCTCATCACCCTGTCGAGTGATCAATCGACAGCCCAAAGACTCATCCGTCGTGTGTCCTATCACTTTTATACCTGGAATATTTTGTACAATATCATTAGCTGATAATGGCACGGTGAAAAGCAGTTCATAATCCTCACCCCCATTAAGTGCTGCCGTTGTAAGATTCATATTGAACTCCTCAGCCATAACCGCTGTTTGATAATCTATTGGAATACGCTCCTCATACACGCGACATCCTAATCCGCTTTGATGACAGATATGAAGTAACTCTGAAGACAATCCGTCTGAGACATCCATCATAGCGGTTGGCACGATATTATGTTTTGCCAACTCCTCAATAATATCTTTTCGAGCTTCTGGTTTCAGCTGACGTTCAATAATATATTCTTTCCCAGCAAAATCTGGCTGAACACTTTCATCTCCCTTGAAAATACTCTTTTCACGTTCCAATAATAAAAGACCCATGTATGCAGCACCAAGATCACCAGAAACACAGAACAGATCTGTATTTTTAGCTGTGTTACGACAAACAGCACGACCTTTCTCCACCTCTCCGACACATGTGATACTGATTGTTAAACCTGTAAGAGAAGCAGACGTATCTCCTCCGACCATATCCACTCCATATCTTTTACAAGCCAACTGAATTCCAGCATACAATTCTTCCAAATCTTCTACACAGAACTTCTTTGACACACCCAAAGAGACTATTATCTGTTTAGGTTGTCCATTCATCGCATAAATATCAGAAAAATTAACAATCGCTGATTTATACCCTAGATGCATTAAAGGGCAATAAGTAAGATCAAAATGAACACCTTCCAAAAGAAGATCCGTAGTCAACAACACCTGTTTATCCTTATAATCAAGTATCGCAGCATCATCTCCTACGCCTTTGATCGAAGATTCATTTTTCAAATCAAAATGTTCTGTCAGATGCTTTATTAATCCAAACTCTCCCAATGAAGAGATTTCTGTTCTCCCGTCCTTACTCATCTTTTTTATTATTTAAAACGAACGATTTTTTAATCACTTCTCCTTTGATGTATATTCCTTTTCTTCGAATGATTGGAAGTGCATTCCCTTTCCAATATTTCTGATATTTCTTTTGTCGTAATTCATCCAAATACTCATGTGTGTTATTGTAAACCCAAATCGTATCTCCTGAAGAAAACTCATAATGAATAAAGTCTATTTCAAACCGATCATTCATCATCTCCCCAGTTAATCCATCCGCCTTTAAGGAGTCTTCATTAAAGAAATCAGACAACTGTATTACAGGCAACGAATCTGTCTGCTGCAACACACTAGGACGAACGAGCTTTACATAACCATCACACTGACTTCCACACACCCACCAACTGAGTCCGAAAATAACACCTTTATCGTCAACCCATCTCTTCAGAGAGAAATACCCCTCTTCCGAAGTCCTTATTTTCAAATAGTTATTTTCTTTGTATTCTAAGACCGAGGCTGTTCCTCCATTTTGCATCTTCAACGAACTTCCCTTCCCCGCTTTATATCCATTAAGAAGCGCTTTTCGTGTCTCTTGGTTCAGTTGCAACTGACTCTTCAAACCCATAATGAAATAGTCATCTAGACTTTGTGTTTGTCCTTTTGCCAACGACAAAAAGAAAAAAAACATGACTATGAATGAAATCTGTCTCATATATCGTAACAACCTTTTTTGCAAAGGTATAAAAAAGATTTAGATAATTTTAAATTATCATGATTCTCCTATCCTTTCAATGCGCCAATGGTAAGCAACGTCACACCGCACAGGATACAACACAACAAGATACTCTTCACCTTCAGATTCTTTTCTTTTAAAAAGATGGCTCCATATAGAAACGGAACAACAGCACCCGACCTTCGAATCGTAGAGACAATCGATATCAACGCGTCCTCAGAAGAGAGAGACCAATAATAAACATAATCAGCCATCATCAGAAAGGCTGAAATACCTAAAATGCTCCATCGCCAAACAAACGGAGTCGTCGTTTTCCTCTTAGGATACCATAATGACAACAAGACAATGAGCATCACAACCGCCTGATACAAGGTACTATAAACCTGCACACCGACTCTATCATACTGATGCATAAGATGTTTGTCATATAAGCCACTGGCCGAGCCAAGAAGCGTTGCCAACACAATCAACCAAACCCATCTGTTGTGTTTCCATGAAACACCCTCTTTCAAGCCTGCCAAAGAGAAAAGATAAAAGGATAGAATGGTGACCACTACGCCTAATGTCTGCATCGGACTTAACCGTTCAGAAAAGATGAAAAAAGCCCCTATGACTGTCCAAACTGGCTGCGTGGCACGAATCGGAGAATAGATCGTTATCGGAATGTTTTTCATGCCAAAATAAGCAGAAATCCATGAGCCCAATACCAATACCGATTTTAGGAAGATGAAGAAATGTGCTTCTGCACCCATGGATGGAACATAAAAACGAGCCGCTCTCATCATATCTGGATTGACCCACGAAATGAACGTTGGGATCAAAAAGAGAACCGCAGAAATCACAATCGACGAACATAAAACAGGTATAACAGCGTTATCTTTCAAAGAGATCTTCTTGAATATATCATAACATCCAAGTAGAAGAGCTGAGACCAGTGCTAAAAAGACCCACACAATAGCAAATATTAATAATTAGTAAATCAATTCACCCTTTCCTTGTCGAACAATAACCGGTTCATCTCCCGTACAATCAACCACCGTCGAAGGTTCCAACGAACCATAGCCAGCATTAATCACCACATCTGCGATATTTTCATACCGTTCGTGAATCAGTTCAGGATCTGTGAAATATTCTTGTATCTCATCATCATTATCATGCACGGATGTAGATAAGATAGGATTCCCCAGTCCTTTCACCAACTCCCGTATGACATTGTTGTCCGGGATTCTGATTCCAACAGTCTTTTTATTGCGAAATAATTTGGGTAAATTATTGTTTCCATTCAAGATAAATGTAAACGGACCTGGTAAATTCTTCTTCATCAGTTTGAACGTATCATTACTCACCTTGGCATATTCACTTATATGGCTAAGATCATAACAGATAAAAGACAAATTAGCCTTTCTGACATCGATGCCTTTGTATCGACAAATTTTCTCTACTGCTTTCGTGTGAAATATATCACAGCCCAATCCATAAACAGTATCAGTAGGATACACTATAAGTCCTCCATCACGAAGAAACTGCACTACTTTATCAATCTCCCTTGGGTTGGGATTCTCTGGGTAAATTCTAATTAACATGTCCGTTACAAAATATTGCGCAAAGGTACGAATTTTTTCATCACTAACCTAAAATAACATATCTTTGCATCACGAACTTATTTTTGGTGATTTTCTATGAATTCACCATGGTTTAAAGTAATAAACTATAGTACGACCAGTGGGTTGATGAACTTTAATTAATTAGTCAATGAAAAGAACAATTTATTTTTTATTCGTTATTTTAACTCTGTGTGGTATTGTTTCTTGTTCAAAGAAGGCTCCAACCATTGAATACATGAGTGGAATAGTCAAGGACATGGATGGAAACCCTATCGTTGACGTAGAAGTAGAGTCTAACAGCTACACCACCAAAACAAACGAACAAGGTTCCTTCACGTTGGAACATATTCAAAACACGAATGGACGATATGTGATGAATTTTCATAAAAAAGGGTATTTCCCTGTTGTCCGTTCTGGATCTGTTAGTTCTGTTGGATTGATAGAAGTTGTTCTGATAAAAGAAAATTTAGAGAATGTAAGCAAAACCACCACCTTTACAGCCACCAATGGAGCAAAGGTTTCGGTCGGTAATTTAGCCGTTGACATTCCTAAAAATGGTATTGCGTACGAAGATGGTACACCCTACAAAGGAAAGGTCAACGTCAGCGTTCTTTACCTAGACCCAACCAAGCCTACTTTCCAATCCTCCATGCCTGGAGGTGACCTGATTGCGCAGCGAAGCGAGACAAACGAGGAAGTTCCCTTGGTTTCATACGGTATGGTGAACGTTGTGATGAAAGATACCAAAGGTGCCAAACTACAAATCAACGAAGAGTCAAAATCAAAAGTGACATTCCCTATTCCTGAAGGCATGGCAGAGAAAGCCCCTGCACAGATGCCTTTATGGCACTTTAACGAAGCCACAGGTATCTGGGAAGAGTGTGGAATGGCCACAAAGAACGGTGATGTGTATGAAGGAGAAGTAGCACACTTCTCATGGGTGAACTTGGATGATCCAAAAGAATTTGTTGTGTTAAAAGGTAAAGTGAAAGATGACAAAGGTAATGCATTGGCTGGTGTGAAAGTAATCATCGAACAAGTTTATGCCTATACCAACGAGGATGGAGAGTACAGCGTACGTATCCCAAGCGAAACAGATGTGACCGTAAAAATCAGAAAAGAAGACTACTTGAATTATGACAACGAATTTTCTATTCTGATAAAAGGACAACCAGGCAACACCACCTATACTCAAGATATTGTTCTTCCATCCTTCCCTTCCATCAAAGGAAAACTGGAAAACTCATGTGATAAGAATGTATCTTTCCCTATCTACTGTCAATACGAACGCAATGGGGAGAAAGAGACAACAACCTTTACATTACCGCAAGCTAATGGTCAGTTTGCTGTTAAGATTCCTTCCGACGCACAAAATGTATCGGTACATGTAGTTATCCCTGGAGGTGAAGAAGTGACTCAAGAGATCTCGTTTACAGGCGAAGATTTTCAGATTATCGGTTCCATCATCGTCTGCCGGCAAGACATTGCCAGTCGCGAAGAACCACGTATCACAATCGGAAATGAGGTGATTCCGTTAAAGGCAAACGAATTTGACTACTCTGGTGTTGGTAAGGATGGTGCAGAAATAGGCAATGACGATATTGAGATCAAGATCGATAAATACGTGGAAGATTCTGTTTTCTTAAACGGACATGTCACCATTGAAAAATATCATTTTGAATCTACTTCCGCACGAATTGAAAAGAGAAAGATTGATAATCATGTTTCTATTTCTATCGTTGCAACAGGAAAAGCAAAAAAAGATGAAAACAGTGCAGAAAGCGATGCCCTTTTTGAAGGAACCTATACCGTACCTTATTTATATGGTGGCAAATGCAATGATTTCTCAAAATTATGTTGGGATCCAGCTATTCCAACCATGAGAACACCTTATTGGGCTTCGCAAGGTTTAATTTTGGATATGCCAATATCCATTCTAGCTTACGAGAAAGCAACCACCGCCGATTTCTCAAATCTTACAAAGATAACAGACGACGTGGATCCTTTCTCCATGTATATTGGATACCTTAAAGCAGATGACGAAACATATCAGAAGCTAATCTCCTACCTGACCGAGAATGGATTTGAATCCTCAAAAGATAATGCATATTGCAAAGGAGATATCTACATAAAAGTGCATTATGGCAAAGATAAAACCATAAAAATAGGAGAGTCGCCAGATACCTTTAAAATGGAAGTTACAGTTAATACAGGTTTAATGAAATGGTTCAAGAACTTGATTAAGAGATTGTTCGGATTTGATTGGTTCTCTTAAATTCTCCGATTTCCACTATGTAGTTTTAATTTTCAGTTACAACTATTTGAAATTCAATACAATAGACATTATTAGAAAAATAAGCAGGTTTCAACCTGCTTATTTTTCTTTTGTTTTAGAGCCCATATATAGATCGTGTATTCTTTAATGTGTTGCATGCTACCGTATAGGCATAACAAGCCACAGGCATGAAGTGAAGCGTTACGTTATCCATTTCTTTGGTCATCGTCACTGTTTCGCTAGTGACGATTGCATCTGTCAGTCCATTCTTCAGCATATACCATAGAAGGGATTCCAATTCTCCTGGATGACTTGCATACCTGTCTGACCACTTCACTTCAACAGCCCACTGCGGTTTTTGTCTTCCTTCGTCAATCCCCACAACATCCACTTCTCCTTGTGTACTTTTGTTAAGACGCCAATTCGCATATGTTATATTAGCCCTTTGTCTAGGTATCCATTGAGCATATACAGCTGTTTCGACCATATCACCAATCTCATCATCTGTCATGCGGATAGGTTGAAAAAGAGCACATCTCAATGAAGGATTTGTCAGATGGATCTTAAAACTGGTTTCCCGCTGGTACCGTTTGGCATTATCATCTGTCCGATGTATCACGCGAATCAGGAATGCAGCTTCCAGATAACTAATATATTTCCGTAGCAAATCCTTCTTCACCCCAGATTCTTTCGACATTGTTTCGTAGGAAAACTGACTGCCAGAATGATAGGCTATCATTGTGAAAAGAGAGTTCAGTTCCTGCACATCATGTATGCCGTACAAACTTGGCAAATCCCGCAACAATACCTTATCTATGATATCATGACGAATAAACTGTCCTGGATTTTCTTGGATCTTCTCAGAAAACACCACTTCAGGATATCCCCCAAAATTCATATAATCCAAAAACAAGCCATTGAGCTTATCAATATCCATTGTGTCATAACAATCAATCTCTTCTCCCTTCCATTTCATTTTTCGTGGGAACATCAGTTTTTCATATCCCTTCAGATGAATATATTCATAAAAGGTCAGAGGTGGCAAACTGAAATCAGTGAAACGTCCAGCCCCACTCTCATTGCTTTTCCTTTTTAGTTCGGCAGCAGCAGAACCACTGGCCACAAACTTCACATTCTTATACGTATCAACCAAAGATTTCAGGTTTATCTCCCAATCTTTCAGATACTGTATTTCATCAAAGAAAACATAGTATTCGCAAGAGTCACCCTCTCTTTTCCCCAACGTTTGTTTAGAAAGATTAAACAATTGCTCTAGATAAATTTTATTATAGATAGGCGTTTCTACAGATATATAAATAATATTCTGCTGGGGTACACCATCGGCCAGCAAACGAGCAATCGTGTGGTATAGCATCACTGTTTTCCCCACACGTCTAGGGCCCATCAGAATGATTGCACGATTCAAATCAAAACTCTTTACCAGAGAATAAAAGATATCTAAATACAATCGAGGTTTCATGTCTTGATAGAACTTCGGAATCTCACCTTCCGTCCACCATGGATTATCTATTCTGAGCCTACCAATGATTTGTCTTTCTAACAATTCTGTATATTCCATATCATTTTTAAGTTAAATCATCAACACAAAAATATTATTTTACTACCAAATAAGCAAGTTTAATACTTCTTATTTGGCAAAATTACGACCAAATAAACAGAATTTCAGACAAGAACACACTTACAAACTATAAATACATGGTATTATTATCTCTTATTTTTCCGTTACAAATATTTGAAATTCAATACTATAAACACACTTGGAAAAATAAGCAGATTTCAACCTGCTTATTTTTCCAATGTCAACATTTATAGTACGCAACACAAATTTATAGACCTCTCCTCTTTTTATGTTTGACAAAAATCAAGAAATTACAAGGGAGAGGAAAATGACGAGTTGTTTTTCTCTTTTTTAAGAGAATCCTATTACATTTACAATTTTTTTGAAGAAAGTCATCGTCACAGTGCTTTGACACAAGAAATAAGG
>JBGUIU010000312.1:0-2885 GCA_045113275.1 Paludibacteraceae bacterium | reverse complement strand
GCCATAACCGCCATCATAGCAATGAATAATCTAATATATTTTATCATTTTCTTTTTTATTTAAAATCCAATGCAAAGATACAAAATTCTTCCAAATTATGCAAGCTTTTTTTATTTTTCAGTCATTTTTGTTTGCAGTTCTGCCACATACTATTAATCCCAATACTCATATGCATTATAAGCGCTCTCAATTATGCCTCCATCAATACCCTGCCATTCCAAAGAAGTTTTTAATGCATCTAAAGAAGTAACATCTGCGTTCAGAGCATTAAATATATCTGTAATAGAGCACTCAGCATCTTCGTGTATCTTTGCCAATATTCCTGGATGATACCACCCTTCAGATGGCAAAAATGAAGGAAAGGGTTCATCAAAACTATATAAGGAAGAATTCCATTCCCCTTCGGAATCTAAATAAATAAATGGCTCAGTATATCCCATATATTTATACAAAAAACACGAACCGGCAAAGTTACCCCACATCTCTCCTATACCGCAGAACCCAGCGAAATCTCCGCTGCTGTCATTTCCGTATCCAAGATTAGCTATTATGTGCAAGACATAATTTTCCCAATAACTATTTCCGACTTTCTCATAATGACTAGCATGAGCCATCTCATGAAAAATCACGCTATATATATCAAGAGTCTCATAATCATGGTCGTTTTGCGACATAAATAATATCATGTCCGGAATCCGTATAATAAATGGTAAGAGAAACACATATGTAAATGCATTGTAGAACAACACTGAGTGGCGCTTATGGAATAAAGGGGTACTACCAGACCAGTG
Organism: Paludibacteraceae bacterium; assembly: GCA_045113275.1. Taxonomy (GTDB): domain Bacteria; phylum Bacteroidota; class Bacteroidia; order Bacteroidales; family Paludibacteraceae; genus UBA1181. The sequence continues at coordinate 2,094 of JBGUIU010000312.1, read as the reverse complement.
TTCCATACCATTCTTTAGCCAAATTCTCATATCATACGGGAAAAGAATATTGTATTCTTGACAATAAGAAAAGTATTGTTCCACGGCATTATTGATTGTAGCATATCGCCATCCTACATCTTCAAATTGCAACAGACAACTATAACCATAACGAGAATGCCATCCAACATGCCTATGATAAGGGCCCAAGAGTCCTTTCTTCCCTCCATAAATACTTGTTCTTGTGTGGTGATTATCAAATCGGATATGATACCAAACATGGGTGCGGAAACGCATCTCTGACTTATAGTAACCATTATTATTAATTGGGCCGCAATATATCTTTACAAAATTATGAATAAAAACTTTTGCATTTTTGATACCTTCTTCACTATGTGTATACGTGTTTTCCACCGTAAACGTCCCCTCTGGATGTACCCCAATTATACAATCTCGGAGCCATGTCCAAAAAGATCTTGTTCGCCTTCCTTGTGGCTCCAAATGCTCATTCCAACTGGCGGAATGTAACAAAATATTCTCCATGTTTGCGGCATCATCTTCTTCGAACATATCCACGTTACCACTTTCTCTATAAGCTACATATTCCAACATAGCATATCCATTTTTCCAATCTGGAATAGTGTCGTATGTCGCAGAATATTCTCCTGTTGGCTCATTTGGGATGTAACATTCTTGTAAAATTTCCAAAGAAGGCAAATCCGGTAACGAATAAGTTACAGGAACCACAGCATATAGCCAAGTAAAATTAGTATCAGCAACAGTCGGATCGTGGTAATAACTACCCCACTGCTCTATTTCATAATCTAACGGATAGTCAAAATATTGTATAGTAGTATCTGCCAATAAAACAGCTAATTCAGAGGTATCCGATGGTAGTACTCGGTAATATATAGTATTTACTTCTGGCTCTTCGGCCCCAACAATAAAATTACCCAAAATATGGCTTAACATTCCATATGCCGTTCGCATATTGTCTATTTCATATGGATTATTACGCTGTGCCCCTAGTATTATGGCATCATTTTCCGTATACATAGGGGGATTCTCATCATCCACATATGGAGAACGGACTTCGCCAGAACGCGCCAATTTATGTAATTGGTTTTCATTGATGGATCTGTTTTCACAGGCAATAAGGCAGAAGCCTAATAATACCATGAATAATATGTATCTACATTTCATAATAAATAACTATAATCGTTCAACTATTATTTCCTTTTATTGTACAACAAACTGACCGACTAATGCGCCGCCGGCTGTTTCAATACGGAGCACATAGGTACCGGAAGTGGAGATTTGCTCTGATATGGTGGTCGTGAACTGCTCGTTGACGACTACTTCTTCGTTGCCACTACCGACACCGTTCCTGTACCCGTGGCGGCAAAGTCACTTTGACTTCTCTGAATAAATGCAATCTCTACATAGATATAGAAACAGACGGGGGAGCGGAAGAAAGTCGATCGTTATAGATGCTATGCTCTTGTAAATCATCAATAAGAACGATAGTTTCAGGGAAATAAATCAACAGAGAATCTATAACCTGTTCTATAGATAAGGAAGCATCTTGATTGTAGTATTTACTGGGGAAATGATCCCAAGCGACCACTTCTCCATTTACAACAACACTATTACTCCGAAGGACATATACAGTGCCGTTATTCCCTATTTTTCGGACATGCAAATCATTATATTCGGGAGTGTAGTCTTCACCGTATATTTTAGAATGCCCGCTATACCATTCAATAGCATGAACCTTAGAAGAGGGGACAAGTTGTTGCTCATGCTTTTGTCTTTTGCCATCCGGCATAGAATAATAACGCGTATATACTGAATCTACAGGGGAATAGATATATGCGTATATGTCTGTATCCGGGTTGGGGGGGAGTGTGCTCGGACAGCCCGTAAGCATCAACAGACTAACTGCTAAGACAAAGGATTGAATAATTTGTTTCTTTTTCATAATAATATATATCACCTTTTGAAGAAATTTCATAGTGTTAGTCATTTATGATTGAATATTCATAGTTATTCTTCTCATTTGACGGTGCAAAGGTACAACATTTATCTCAAACCACCAAATTTATCAGTAGGGAA
>JBGUIU010000311.1:0-36069 GCA_045113275.1 Paludibacteraceae bacterium | reverse complement strand
AGGTACTTGTAAGGCAGAGGACAGCTACGAGTTGAAGGTTACAAGTCTTCCAGTCATCACTTCTGTTGACTCTATCGGTGTAAGAGACAGATCAATTGAAACAGAAAAGGGTAAGGGTACTGGAACATTCTACTACTGGATAGATGTTGAATCATCCATCGCAACGGATAATGTGGTATATAATTTAACATTCGGAAAACATATTGCATACGTAAGAGATGAGAACGGATGTAAGACATCAATGCCATTCGTAATGGAAGCACCAGAACCAGAGATCCCAGATTGGTTCTCACCAAATGGTGATGGAATCAATGATGGTTGGGTAATCGGTAAATTGGCAGAGGTTTATCCAGATGCGTCTATTTGGATCTACGACCGATTCGGTAAGTTGATGATAGAACTGAAGGGTTCAGATACAGAAGGATGGGATGGTACTTATAATGGAACACCAATGCCATCAACAGATTACTGGTATGTGGTTGATATCGAAGAGATAGATAAACAATATACAGGACACTTTACTTTGATTAGACAGTAATGTTTCATGTATATGAAAATTTAGAGGAGAAGGTGAACTTGCCTAGGCAGTTCACCTTCCCTTTCTTTTATACGCCACATCCTTTGTCAGTTAAAGCGACAGAGATGTTACAAGCATACATTAAGGAACAAGAACAATGGAAGACTGAATTGTCTGGAGGGAAAATGTTTGGTGTATTAGTTGTTCAGACGAAAGATTCTCAATTGGGTTTCTTAGCTGCTTTCTCCGGTCAGTTAGCTGGCAGTTATATACATGATTATTTTGTGCCTCCTATATATGATTTAAATGACACGAGTTCTTTTTTTCGGGAAGAAGAGAAGAAGATTGTAGCCATTAATCAATTGCTTGCGGATGAGACGATGAATTGTGATTATCAGCTTCTGAAGAAACGATATGAGGAGAAGAAGAGTGAGTATCAATCAGAAAAAGAAGCATGGAAGAATAAACTGTGTGTTGCAAAACAAATTAGAGATCAAAAAAGGAAACAAGTGTTGTCGAAAGAAGAAAGTGATGAATTAATAAAAGAAAGTCAGTTCTTAAAAGCAGAGATGAAACGATCTCTTGTGAGAATAGAAAATGATTTGGTTGATTTAAAGCACGAATTAGAAGTCAGACAAAACCACATTGACAGTCTAAGAAAAGAAAGGAAGGAACGCTCTCTGAAGCTACAAGATCGATTGTTTGAACAGTTTGTTATCTGTAATGCTAAGGGAGAGACTAAAACGTTGTTGGATATTTTCAGTCCGATTAAGCCACCAAGTGGGGCGGGAGAGTGCTGTGCTCCTAAGTTGTTGCAATATGCCTATACCCATCAGTATAAACCTATTTGTATGGCTGAGTTTTGGTGGGGAAATTCTCCCAAAACCTTAATCAGAAGACATGGTAAGTTTTATCCCTCTTGTTCATCCAAGTGTAAACCTATCTTGTCGTTTATGATGCAGGGATTGAATGTGGAAACTAATCCGTTGGATTATAGATTTTATACGATAGATGATTTGCCTGTTGTATATGAAGATGATGATTTATGGGTGGTTAATAAACCATCTGGCATGTTATCTGTTCCAGGAAATGTGTCGTCAGCTTCCGTTCAATCGATTTTACAAAATGAATATCCAGAATTAGATGTTAAGGTTGCACATCGTTTGGATATGTCCACCTCAGGATTATTACTTGTGGCTAAACGGGAAACTGTCTTCGTAGCGTTACAGGATATGTTTTCAAACAGAGAAATAAAGAAACGTTATCTGGCTATTCTAGAGGGTACAGTACAAAAGAAAAAGGGACGGATAGATTTGCCTTTGTGTCCTAATATAGAAAACAGACCCTATCAGATGGTTAGCTATGAGAATGGAAAAGAAGCGGTGACAGATTACGAGGTGTTTAGAGAGGAGAATAATCAAACATGGATATGGTTTTATCCACAGACAGGTAGAACACATCAATTACGTGTTCATGCAGCACATCCAGATGGGTTGAATTGTGCCATCAAGGGAGATTTGCTGTATGGAACAACTTCAGACCGGCTCTATTTACAAGCACAGAAGATTGAATTTAGGCATCCGAAGACGCATCAATTGATGGTCTTCGAATTACCTATTGAATTTTAATCAATAATTGATTTCAACTTTTCTTTCAGAAACGATTTTCTTCAGGTTTATGAGTGCATATCGCATTCTTCCTAAAGCTGTATTGATGCTGATGTTTTCTTCGTCAGCAATCTCTTTAAAGCTTAAGTCTTTGAAAAATCTTTTTCTGATGATGGATTGTTGATTCTCCGGAAGTAGATTTATTAATTCAACTATTTCGTTCATGGCATTCTCTCTTGCCATATATTCCTCCATGCCATCGTCGTAGAGAGAGAGGTCATTCAACAAATCCGTACCATATTCTTCATTTGATATTGTATTTTCGTTTTTCTCTTTGCGAAATGTATCAATGATTAGGTTGTGTGCAATTCGGAGTATCCAAGGACCAAATTTCCCCTTCTCTGTGTATTTGTGTTGCTTAATGGTCGCAATAGCCTTGATGAAGGTGTCCTGAAATAAATCATTTGCCTCATCTCTATTCTTTACTACAGAAAATATATAAGAGAAAACTTTGTTTTTATGCCTATCCAAGAGTACGTCGAAAGCATCATTGTTGTTTTCTGCATACATCTTAACCAACTCTTCGTCGGTCATCATACTTAAAATTTCCATATCCTTCTTTTATTGGTGAAGTAGGAATGTTTCGATAGGCAAATACGTTTTAATTGTTAGTAATAATTGAATTTGTAATGCAAATATATAATAAAATATTTGAAAATAAATATGCGTTGATACTGATTTTTGTAATAATGAATAAAATTTTTTTCGCTTGTTCAAAAAGAATAGTGAGCCCGCCAGTAAACGAACTCACTATTTTTTATTCTTTTGTATTGTGTTTTATCGCTTATTTGATAACAGCTTTTGCAAACGTGTCCTTTGTTTTTACGATATAGACACCTTGCTTTGGAACGCATACATATTGACCTTGACCAATCCAATTACCATTGATAGAGTAAACTTGAATGTCGTTATCTGTACCATAGATTGTCTTGCCGATAATATAGAAAGATTCTGAGGAAGCAAGTGCTTCGTTTACGTCAGAACTATTGTCGTTCATACTAATCCTGATGTACTTGTATTGATTTAATACAGAGGTCTCGTCCCATTTCTTTGCATCTGTTGAAGAAGCTTCAGTATTACACCAGACATAAAGATTCTTATATCCAGAGAATTTGATAGTTGCTTTATTTATAGCTAAAGAATGTCCGATTAGTTCTGCTTCGCTTTTTATAAATAGACAAGAGTCACTTGTGATAGCAGCTGACTTGTCTGCTCTTGCAAAGATGGAGATGCTATCCTCTTTGAAGGTTACTTTGGTGGCAGAGATACCGGAATAGGAAGAGCAAGAATCACCATATTCGTTTATCGTACATTTGTCTAATGATAGTTCATCTGAAATGATACCATAGGTGTTTTCGCTATTGGTGCTTTTGCCTTGAATGGTACTGTTTTTGATTGACAACGATGATATTGAGTGTATGCCCACAGCGGATTCACTAGAACTTACTGCCATAGAAATGGTCGCATGATCAAAAGATCCGTTTTTCGTTCTTATACAAGTAGCGTTCGTGCTTTTGTAATCACTATGTTTGTTTAGATTAATAGTTAGTATATCGTTTGTCGAAGAGAACTCAGATGTTTGAATACCAAATTCATCTTTTTTACCTGAAATGTTTATTTGTTGCTCTGAATCTGTAGAACGGATTACACTGGCACTGTTAGCCGTTGCAGAACGAGAGGCTGAAAAATCTGCAATGTAGGATAAGTGATCGATCTGTTCCTCTGTAATTCTTATACCTGTATAATCTAGTTCGGCATGACCATTTAGTGTTATTTCGCTACTTTTGATAAGACCTTTGGCACTATATACGCCACAACATCTATTGCCATTTAGGTTCATCGTAAAGTTGCATTTTTTAATCATACAGGTGTCTGTTGCACCGATACCGACAACATCGATAATATCTTCTGTACTTGTTTCACTGTCGTTGAGATCTATGTCAAATTTAGCATTGTCTAATTCGATTAATTTGGCAGTGATAGCCATGGCGTTATTGCCTGCCTTTGCTTTAAATTTACCTTCTGCGTTTGAGATGGATATTGTATCAGCTGAGAAGATGGCCATGCAAGTGGTACTGGTTAAGTCAGTAAACAAGTTGGATTTGTTTGCGTAAAATTCAGAGGCTGAGATTCCTGTGATTTCTTGGCTGTTTTGCAGTTGAACGTTTATTTCACTATCGTTGATATCCATGAAATCGGAGTAAATACCTATTCTCCAGTCTTTGTTCTTGTATTTCTTGTTATTGCTGCTATTGATAACTTTTACAATGGAGTTGTCTGCTATCTTCATCCAACGGCTGTAGATCGCATAGCTTTTTCTGTCACTGTTGAAATTCAAATTGATGTCGCATTTTGATATAGATAGCGTATCAATCTGTAAGCCGATGTATCCTACAAGTGTTGTGGTGCATGATGTAAATGTGTTTGTTGCATCCTGAATTTGACTATGTTTGAAGTCTGCTTTTTTTGCGATAATGTGATGTCTTGTTCCATCTTCATCGCCATAATTAGATGTGATAGAAGAGGAATCACAAACGATTGTTGTGGCATAGATATCTCTGATATCGGCTGAACCGTGTAATTCTGTTGTGATGACAGAATTCTTTATGTTCATGTTTGTTGCTTCAAATGCAGTCGTTGAATATACGGCTTTTAGATTGTTGTTGATGGTGATGCCATCTAATGTCAAATCGGTTGCAAACATGGAATGTACGTGGTGGTTGAGTTGATTTAACGATGACTCGCCTTCTGGTACAACATATTTATCTTGCAATTTGATGTTGAGCGTATCTCCCGTGATAGTTAATGAACCGTTAGAATAGAGAGCGGATACGATGCATTGATCGTCAGAGATCTTACATTCACCCTTTACGAGAATGTTGAGCGACTCTTTCTTGCTCATGATACCTACGTTGATACTGTCATGTCCAATGATGGAGGCATGGTCTAATACAAGAGTATTGCTTTTTACATCATAATAAATGCGACCTTCAATACCTTTTCCCTTGATTGTGTCTGCATTCTTGGACGTTACTTCGTAACCAGATACGTATATACCATAACGCGTAATGGTATCTTCTGCATGAAGCGAAAATGATACTAATGATGCGATAATCATTAAGCAAGCTATAAGTGCCTTTTGTCCTTTTGTTTTCATTTTGTTTATTGTTAGTTGAATTTGTGATTATTTGTTAGCTTGAACCCTCTAAGAAATTCTTCGGTTGACAGACGCTTTTTCCCCGGAATCTGAAGCGATTTTATTCTGACAAATCCGTTTTTTACGGCGATGTCTATGTATTTCTTGTCAAATTTGAATGATCCAATTTCTAGGTTATGAGACGTCTCAAGTTTTTCTGTCTCGAATATTTTCACCGTAATCGTTTCGCCTGCTTCGTTTGTGAGATTACACCAAGCAGCAGGGTAGGGCGATAGTCCTCTTACAAAATTATGGATGGATTGACAATCGTTATCCCAATTGATTTTGCAAGTTTCCTTGAATATTTTAGGAGCGATCTTCAACTCTTCTTCATTCTTGTAGAAAGCCTTTTGTTCTTGTGTTTCAACTTTACCCTCGATGATTAGATCCACAGTTTTGGTGACAAGTCCAGCTCCGATGTTCATCAAAAGATCGTGAATATCCCCTACACAGTCGTTGTCGCCGATAGAGATTTTCTCTTGTAGGATGATTTTACCGGTGTCTATTTGGTGTGTTAGAAAGAATGTCGTGACACCTGTTTCTTTTTCACCGTTAATGATTGCCCAATTGAGAGGTGCTGCGCCACGATATTGGGGGAGCAAAGAGGCATGAAGGTTGAATGTGCCTAGCTTAGGCATGTTCCACACCACTTCAGGTAACATTCTAAATGCCACGACGATTTGTAGATCAGCATTCCATGCTTTTAGGTCAGCTAGGAATTGCTCATCTTTTAATTTTGTCGGTTGCAGTAAAGGAATGTTTTGTGAGAGTGCATAGTTTTTGATGGGAGAGAATTGAATGTGATGTCCACGTCCAGCTTCTTTGTCTGGCATTGTGATGCATCCTACTACGTTATAACCCTCTTCGACAAGCTTCTTTAAAGGAGCTACGGCGAAGTCTGGGGTTCCCATATATACGATACGTAATGATTTTTTATCCATAGAGTGTATTTATTTTCTAGTGCCAGTTCCCCACATCAATTTTTCTCTCAGAGTGTTGAAGAAATCGTGGTCTTGTCTGCGGACGATTTTTGTTGAGAAATTAGCTTTCTTTATTTTCAAAGGTGTTTGTTCGTTGAAAACATTATTTCTTCCGTCGAGTGCAATAAGGAACTGTTTGTTTCTACTTTCCACTTTTAAATCAATTTCCCAAGTGTCAGGAATGATAATAGGTCTCACATTCAGACTGTGAGAAGCCACTGGGGTGATGATGAAGTTGGCAGCTTGCGGTACAACAATTGGTCCACCTACACTCATGGAGTAGGCCGTAGATCCCGTAGCTGTTGCAATAAGAAGACCATCTGCCTGATATGAGTTGATGAATGTTCCATTTGCCCATGCATGAATAGTAATCATGGAAGAGGAGTCTCTTTTCAAGATGGCTATTTCGTTTATTGCGTAGTTGAAATCAGTGTAAAGATGATTGTCCGTATGAAGTCTTAACAGAGCATGATCTTCAATTCTGTATTTACCATCCATGATTTCATTGACAGAACGGATGATTTCGTCGCCAGAGACATCGGCCAGGAATCCTAATCGTCCGGCATTGATACCTAAGATAGGAATCTCTCTTCTTCCGATTTTTGCGGCAGTTCGTATAAATGTACCATCACCACCTATGCTGAAGGCTAAGTCAGCATCAGCAATGTTGTTTTCATTGATAATAGAATGTTCAAAGGACATGTTTATTCCTTTTTCTATTAAGAATTGGCAAAAATCTATTTCAAGGAAAATTTCAGCTCCACGTTCTTGTAGGATGTCAAAAAGTATTCTGGCGTATTGGATTACCTCCTCATTGCATTTATTTCCAAAAATCAGTACTTTCATGTTGTAATAGTTAAAACGTGCATTAGTCTTAAAAACTGTCTTGCAAAGATACTATATTATGAATGAATCATGAATTGTAATTAAGAAAAAAGACGCCTAAAGGAATTAGACGTCTCAATTTTTTTTAAGAACAGAGAATTATTATTTCTTTCTGTTTCCGTAGCGGCTCATGAATTTATCAACACGACCAGCTGTGTCAACCATCTTAGACTTTCCTGTGAAGAATGGGTGAGATGAACTAGAAATTTCTAGCTTTACAAGTGGTAAAGTCTCTCCATCTATTTCGATGGTGTCTTTTGTGTTTACTGTAGAACGTGAAATAAACATATCGCCATTAGACAAATCCTTGAATACTACTGGACGATAATTCTCTGGTTGAATATCCTTTTTCATTATTTTAAAATTTTTTAATTCACACTTTTAATTTTTTGGTAACCTTATGCAAATGGCGGTGCAAATTTACAAAAAAAAATGAAAAGAAAAATGTTATCAAGAAAATATTATGGAAAAATATTCACGAAAAATAGACGATAGAATGATTATGTATGCTAATTCGTTGAGTTTCACTATCTATCTTATACTATTTCAGCAAAAAGAGAGATGTTTTCATCCACAAAATGAGCTATGGCATTGGTGGTTTCTTCTTCAATCATGAAAAATTCTTCTTCCAGTTCATCAAAGTCTTCAAAATCGACATACATAGAGAGGAATTCTTCGTCGGTTGTTTCTCGTTCTAACTCTTTCTTATTTTCATCGTAGATTTTTTTTGCAGCATATACTAGTTTAGATAGTGGTTTTGCTCCAAATAGACGCATAGCTTTTGCAAAAGGATTGTCAAAAAAATAGCCTCCATATCCGTTTTGGATCAGTTGCACAAATCCGCCGTCATTCATCTCGTCACGAAAGATGGAGTATGCTAATAATGCATTTTGATGTCCATTTAATTTTGACATGGCATCAGCATTCAACTCTCCATTGATCTCTTTCCAATAAGCTTGTGTGAAAACAGCAAGAAATTCGTCTATTCCTTTTCCTGCAGCTTCTTTTAAATCTTTATCAGCTATCTTTATCATGATTATTCTCCCATTTTTGTTACGGACAAGATATAGGCTCCTTCCCAATTCATCTCTTCGCTATTGCGTAGGGCGAGTCTTTCCTCTTCTAGCTTTTCTTTGGAAAGTGATGAGGATACGGAAACAAAGAACCGTTTGCCTATGGATAATACCTGAATGGAGTCAAACTCGTCGGAAAGATTGTTCAGATGAATGAACTGTTGAGCTTGTGTCCCTGTGTTGAAATCGGCTAATATCAGATAATATCCTACAGGTGTTTTGGTGTATGTGTTCAATTCACTTTGTAACGTGTTAATCACTTTGTCCTTGCTCTCTACTTCTAATTTTAGATTATCCATTATTAAAGCAGATGGTTGGAAGGATGCAGTGTTCGTCTCGTTCTGCAATGGTTGAGAAATCAGCATTAGAAGGGTTGCAATGGCAGCCCCTGTTATGAATGGATGTAAAAGAGATTTCTTAGGATGATTGTTTAATTCAACCTTCTCGGACGTCTTTTTCCCCTCGTTGCTGTTTTCTGTTGATTGTATCAGCTTAGGGAAATAAAACTCCTGTAATCCAAACGAATTTTTATTGGTTAGAAACGCTTTGGTCTGAACAAATCGAAGCGTTCCGTCTGTTTGTGTAAATCGTCCCCAATCAGATACATTGAGTGAATGTTGAACGGATAATGTATGGGTGATTTCTTGTGTCCAAGAATCAATTTTTTGATTCGCTTGTTCGAAGGTGCAATTCTCCTTTTTCATGAGCTCTTGCGCTAATAAACCGTCGTTGTGAGTCAGTAACTGATTGAAAATTACTTCTTTCGTTGGCGGAGCGAAACAGCCTTTCTCTTCATGCCTCGTCGCAGCCTTATCATTTGCGATAAAACCTCCGAATGATGGTACAATCACACAAGTGTGTTGATCCAATAGCTGATATACTAGTTGAAATAATTCCTGCATGAACTTGCTTTTTTTTTGAACGCACGCAAAGTTAGTTGAAATGCTTTTTTTGACAAAATTTCATTTGCGTGCCTTATAAACAGAATTATTAACAGATTCTTAACAATGTTAAGATGTCGGTTCCTTTTTTATTTTGAATAATCCATTGCTTTCCATCTCAATCCATCCCTCGTCTTGTAGGTATCGAATAGCTTCTACTACGTGTTTTTCGAGATGACTTGATTCTTCTACCAATTGTTTGTAGTGAGTGGGGGATGTCTTTAGCTTCGAAAAAATATATTTTTTTATTTGATTGAATTCTTTGTTGGTGATGCCTGCTTCATTCCGCTTTAAACAATAGTCGCAGATCCCACAGTCGCATGAATTTGTCTCGCCGAAATATTGAAGTAACATTCTGCTTCGACAGTGTTCTTCGTCTTGTACATAAGCTATCACCTTTTGAATCTTATCCTGAAATCGTTCCAGCCGTTTTTCATAAACATCTTTGCTGATTTTCAAGTGCTGGTCGTCCACTCTTCTATGGGTGAAGATGATGTAAGGCGAATTTTTCCCAGGGATATATTGAATGATGCCTGTTTTGGTTAGACTGACTAATTTATGATATAGCTCATCTCTTGTGAGAGATAATCTGTTTGATAGCATATCTTCATCTATCATAGCATATTCGGCAAATAGTCCGGTATAAGAGCGAAGAAGTAGATTGATGATTTCATCCAGTTTGGGATCGAAACTGAGGTCGTGGTCGTATAATTCTTTCTTTGTCACCGTAAACATCACACGGGATTTCTGATCGAGTTCATCTGTTAGTTCAACATATCCTGCTTGTTGTAATATTTTCAGGGCGTTGAATGTCTGCAAGGACGGAAGGTGAAATACAGAACAGAAATCCATAAGATTGAAGGCGTGCATAAATCCTTCTCCTTCATCAATGCCAATTTCGTAGTAACAAGCTAATTCTCTATATACTTGTGTGATGAAACTTCTTTCAGGGAAGTTGTCGGCAATCCTTTTTTTGAGTTTTGATATATCAGACTGATTGTATAGAAGAACTGCATATGCTTTTTTCTCATCTCTTCCGGCTCTTCCTGCTTCTTGAAAATAAGCTTCTAATGTATCTGGTAAATCTAGATGTATGACGGTTCGAACATCGGGTTTGTCAATGCCCATACCAAACGCATTGGTGGCAACTATGACTCTGCAGGAGTCGTTTTTCCACGCTTCTTGTTTCTTGTCTTTGCTTTCGTGTGCTAATCCTGCATGAAAGTGATCGGCCGTGAATCCTTCGTTGCGAAGCAAATCAGCCACCTCTTTGGTCTTTTTTCTGTTTCTTACATAGATAATAGAGGTGCCAGGTACGGAATTTAGGATATGTAGCATCTGACCTATTTTATCATCGGTCTTTCGAACAACATAGGCAATGTTTTTGCGGGCAAAACTCTTTTTATATACTAGATGTTCCCGAAATTGAAGTTGGTTTTGTATGTCTTCTACTACTTCGGGTGTTGCAGTTGCCGTCAGCGCTAATGTAGGGGTGTTGGCAGGTAAGAAGGATTTGACGTCTGCAATCTTAAGATATGACGGACGAAAATCATAGCCCCATTGTGAGATGCAGTGCGATTCGTCGATGACAAGCATGTTGATATTCATTCGACTGACTTTGTCGAGAAATAAATCCGTTGCCAGTCGCTCGGGCGAAACATATAGGAATTTATAATCGCCAAGAATGCAATTGTCGTATGCTTGGAGTATCTCGCTGTGTGTCATGCCGGAATAAACAGCTAATGCTTTTATTCCTTTTGCTCGTAGGTTGTCAACTTGATCTTTCATCAAAGCGATGAGAGGCGTTATGACCAGACAGGTACCTTCCTTGCATAGTGCGGGGACCTGAAATGTGATGCTTTTACCTCCGCCTGTTGGCATCAATCCGAGCACATCTTTCCCATGATATGCTGCATCGATGATTTGTTCTTGTAAAGGTCGGAAGGCAGAATGTCCCCAGTATTTCTGTAGTACAGCAAGGTATTTTTCACTATCGGTCATGGAGTCTTCTGATGTTTGATGATACGTAAAAAATGGTGCGAACAGATCAAGAGCGTTCGCACCATTCGTTATTGTGGCATTTATTCACTTTTTTTGATGTCCTTAATCATGAGTTGAATAGAAGAATTGCCATTGAAGGTGTTCTCTTCTATGGTATAACATATATCAACAGGGTTTAGCGCCTTGATGTAATCATTGAATTCGGATTGTCCGAAAGCTATACCATTCATGATACATTCCGATTTGGAGTCGATCAATTCCAATTTAAGATGTTCCTGTTCTTTTCCGACGATACGACTTGTTCCGTAGTCGAAGGTACGACGCGTAACAAATACGGGTTTAGGATTCTCAGGTCCAAATGGATTGAATTCCTTTAACAGACGGAAGAATTTAGGTGTTATCTCTTTGAAATCAATATAAGCGTCAATATCTATTTGCGGAAGACTTTGATCATCTGTGATGTTTTCGGCAACATACTTTTCGAATCTCCGTTTGAATTCTTCCACATTCTCTTCCTTCATGGTGAGACCTACCGCATAGGTGTGTCCGCCAAAGTTCTCCAACAAATCACGGCAGGATTCAATGGCTTTATAAACATCAAATCCTTGAACGGAACGACCCGAACCCGTTGCAAATCCATTGGAGCGTGTTAAAACGATGGTTGGTTTGTAATATTTCTCTGTCAGTCGAGAAGCAACAATACCGATGACACCTTTGTGCCAGTTCGGATTGTATATTACGATTGAGGCGTTGTTTTCAACCCCTTCGACAGATTCCAGTTCGCGGTTAGCTTCGTCCGTTGTATTTTTATCTAGGTCCTTTCTCTCTTTGTTGCATTGGTCAATGCAATTGCTTTTCTCTTTGGCTTTTGCCAAATCTTTGGAGATAAGTAATTCAACAGCTTCTGATGCAGATTGTAAACGACCGGATGCATTTAGACGAGGGCCGATTTTGAATACGATGTCGCTGATTGTGATCTCCTTTCCTGTCAATCCACATACGTCGATGATGCTTTTCATTCCGAGACTAGGATTGGAGTTTAGTTGCTTGAGTCCGTAGTAAGCAAGTATTCTGTTTTCTCCGTTGATAGGAACAATATCAGAAGCGATGCTGACAGCCAGTAGGTCGAGGAGCGGCATCAGATCTTTGAAGTCAATGCCGTTACTTTGAGCAAAAGCCTGCATGAATTTGAATCCAACGCCACATCCCGACAGGTTAGAGTCAGGGTAGGTGGAATCGAATCTTTTGGGATCCAATACAGCTACTGCATCAGGTAATGTATCTTCAGGAGTGTGATGATCACATATAATGAAATCAATGCCATTTCTTTTTGCGTATGCTACCTTTTCAATGGCTTTGATTCCACAATCTAACGATATGATTAGATTGATGTGGTTCTCAATAGCATAGTCGATACCTTTGGTGGAAATACCATACCCTTCGGTATAACGATCAGGAATGTAGAAATCCACATTCGCATAATTGTTTGTTAAAAACTTGTACACCAGCGCAACCGCTGTTATACCATCTACATCATAGTCCCCATAGACCAATATTTTCTGCTTCTTATCGCGAAGCGCTTGGTTCAGACGGTCAACCGCTTTTTGCATGTCATTCATAAGGAATGGATCGTGCAGGTCGGTTAATTGGGGACGGATAAAACTTTTAGCTTGCTCAAAATTTGTTATTCCACGTTGAACCAACAATTGACACAAAATAGGACTTATACCTAAGTCTTCGGATAGTTTCCTTTTTTGCTCTTCTTGTTCGGTTGTCAGTGGAACGTAATTCCATCTGTTAACCATTATATATTTTTTTTGTTATTATCGATTTGATAAGTTGCAAACACGATCGGATGTTTGCAATTTGTAAAAATAGCAAAAAAAAGTGAAGACACATAATAAAATTAAAAAAAACTCTGTTGATGGTTATCTATAATTATTTTTATTATAAATTCGCAATTTCATATTAGATGAATTATTGACGTGTAAGATGGAAGAGTTTTTTATTAAGATATTACGATGGCGTGAAAACAATATAAGTGAGAAACATTTTGTTATTTTCCTTAGTTTTATTGTTGGTTTGATTTGTGCGTTGGCTGCTCATGCCTTGAAGTTTTTGATTGAAATACTTCATGAGTTGGTGAATAGTCATTTCGCAGAGGGGAATTTGAATTATCTATATTTGGCCACACCGATCATGGGTGTTGCATTGGCTAGTTTCTATGTAAAATATTTTGTCAAAGATGATATCAGTCATGGAGTGACGAAGATTATGTTTGCCATATCGCAGAAAAAGGCGCGTATCAAGCGACATAATATGTGGTCTTCTATCATCGCCAGTTCCTTGACCATCGGTTTCGGTGGATCGGTTGGAGCCGAGGCACCAATCGTTTTGACTGGTTCTGCCATTGGATCCAATCTGGGACAATTGTTTAGGATGGAACAGAAAAACCTCATGTTGCTTGTGGGGTGTGGCGCAGCAGGTGCGGTGGCAGGAATCTTTAAGGCACCGATTGCTGGTGTTGTTTTTACGTTGGAAGTTTTGATGTTGGATTTGACCATGGCCTCGATTGTGCCCTTGTTGATCTCGGCATCAACAGCTTGCATGGTGACCTATTTTCTTTCTGGTTCGAATTCATTGTTTATCTTCACTCAAAATGACCCGTTGGAGATGAGGTCTATGCCTTATTTCGTTTTATTGGGTGTTTTGTGTGGCTTTGTCTCTCTTTATTTTACGAGGGGAATGAATAAACTGGAACAGTTCTTTGGCGGAATCAAAAGTCCGACTAACAAATTGATTGTCGGAGGTATCATGCTAAGTGTGCTGATCTTTTTTATTCCACCTCTGTACGGTGAAGGGTATGATACTATTACGTATCTGTTGGATGGAAATGTTCAGGCAATCACACAAAATAGTGTGTTCTATAATTTCAGGAACAACTTTGCTATGATGTCATTGTTCTTGATCTTGATCTTGTTTTTCAAGATATTTGCTTCGGCAGCCACGAATGGTAGTGGAGGAACAGGAGGTATCTTCGCGCCAAGTTTGTATATGGGATGTCTGACGGGCTATTTTATGGCGATGGTACTGAATTATTTCCAGGTTATTGATCTGACGGAGAAGAACTTTGCATTGGCGGGTATGGCAGGTGTGATGGCTGGGGTCATGCATGCACCGTTGACTGGCGCCTTCCTGATTGCTGAGTTGACGGGAGGGTATGGTATGTTCTTGGCACTTATGATAACCTCTACGATAGCCTATATTACGATATTGGCATTTGAGCCTCATAGCTTGTATGCTATGCGATTGGCGAAAAAAGGAGAGTTGCTTACTCATAATACGGATAAGAATATCTTAACGTTGCTTAAAACAGAAAATGTGATAGAGACGGACTTGCAAACATTACGACCTAACATGTATTTGGAGGATGTTATTAGGATGATTGCTAAATCCAATCGTAATATCTTCCCTGTGTTGGATTCAAAGAAGAGAATGATTGGTTTTATAAGTCTGGATGAAATTCGAAACATCATGTTCCGTCCGGAGTTATATAGACGTTTCAAGGTTTCGCAGTTGATGGTCTCACCTCCAGCATTCGTCTCTTTGAGTGATTCAATGGAAAAGGTAATGTTCAAGTTTGAGCAGACAAAAGCATGGAACCTTCCTGTGATAGATGAGAATGAGAAATATGTTGGATATGTTTCAAAGTCCAAAATATTCAATTCGTACAGGGATTTGTTGGTGACATTTTCAGATGAATAATGTCAGTAACTATTTTCTTTTTTCATCGGAAGAAATTAAACAATTTAGTATATTTGGGTGCTCTGATTTACAAAGCATAAATGTGTATAAATGGCTAAAAATCAACAATAGATATGACAAAGTTTGGTACAGTTTTTAAGGAAGGTGGGAAAAAAGCTCTTTTGTGTGGCTCAGGTGAGTTAGGAAAAGAAATTGCAATAGAATTGCAGCGCCTTGGTATTGAAGTGATTGCTTTGGATAAGTATGAGAATGCACCAGCTATGCAGGTGGCACATCGTTCATATGTGCTTTCTATGTTGGATGGAGAAAAATTGAAGAGTATCATCAATAAAGAGAAACCAGATTATATTATTCCTGAAGTTGAGGCTATTGCCACCCCAACTTTGGTGGAGTTGGAAAAGGAGGGATATAATGTGATCCCTACGGCAAATGCCACTTTCCTTACCATGAATCGAGAAGGCATAAGAAGATTGGCTGCTGAACAATTAGGAATTAAGACATCTCCTTATCGTTTTGCTGCAACATACGAAGAGTATAAACAGGCGATTGAGGAAATCGGTATTCCATGTGTGGTGAAGCCAATCATGAGTTCTTCTGGTCATGGACAGAGTGTTGTGAAATCCCCTTCTGATATAGATAATTCATGGAAGATGGCTCAGGAAGGTGGACGAGCAGGCGCTGGAAAAGTGATTGTTGAGGGCTTTGTTGATTTTGATTATGAAATCACATTGTTGACGATTCGTCATAAAGGAGGTACAAGTTTCTTAGAGCCTATCGGACATTGGCAAAAAGATGGTGATTACCAAGAGTCTTGGCAACCACAGCCGATGAAAGATACAGCTTTAGTTAAAGCACAAGAGATTGCCAAGAAGATTACAGGCGCATTGGGCGGACTTGGTATTTTCGGCGTGGAGATGTTTGTGAAAGGTGATGAGGTTATATTTAGTGAAGTCTCTCCTCGTCCGCATGACACAGGTATGGTGACAATGATTTCTCAGGATCTTTCTGAGTTTGCTCTACATGTCAGAGCTATATTGGGATTGCCAATACCTAACATTGCCAATCATGGACCGTCAGCATCAAAGGCTGTGGTTGTGAGAGGTGATAGTGCGAATGTGTCATTTGCTAATTTGGAAGAGGTGTTAGCTATGCCAGATACACAAATACGAATCTTTGGTAAACCAGAGGTACATGATCATCGTCGTATGGCCGTCCTCTTAGCAAGAGGTGCTTCGATAGAAGAAGCAAAAGAGAAAGTTAACAAGATGTATAACGCACTTAAAGTGGAGATATAATATGAAGGTAGTTAAATTCGGCAGTTCTGCTTTGTCGTCAGCTAAACAATTTCAGGAAGTAGCAGAGATTATTTGTAAGAATAATAAGGAAAAGAAAATTGTCGTACTTTCTGCCATGGATGGTACCACGGAGGAACTTGTTGAGATAGCCGATTATCTTTATAAGAAGAATCCGGATGGAGCCAAAGAATTGATCAGTTCGTTGGAACAATCATATCTTCAATTGGTGGATGAATTGTTCGGCAATGATAAGAACAAACAGAAGGTTCGTGAAAATATTATAGAGAAGTTTGACTCGATTCGTGCTTATTCAAAGGATATATTCACCTTGTTCGAGGAGAAACGTATTGTGGCTCAAGGCGCTCAATTATGTTCTTATTTGATGGGTGAGTATTTGTCATCAAAAGGATTTTCACCGGTAAATCTTTCTGCTCTTTCTTTTATGAAGATTGATAAGAATGAAGAACCAGATGTGAACCATATAAAAGAGGAATTGAACCGTTTGTTGAATGAACATGCAGATGCATCATTGTTCATTACAGAAGGGGCTATTTGTCAGAATGCTTATGATGAGGTTGACCATCTTGGATTAGGTGGAAATGATTATACAGCAGCTTTGATAGGCGCTTCCGTGCAAGCTGAAGAAATTGAGTTCTGGAGTGATTCAGTGGGTATCTATACGAATAATCCAAATATTGTGCCAACTGCTAAGCCAGTTGAGAAACTGAGCTTTGAAGAGGCGGCTGAGTTGTCTTATTTCTTAACTCGAATCATTCATCCAACTTGTATCTTGCCAGCTAAGTTGGCTAATGTGCCTGTTCGATTGATGAATATTGAGCAGAAAGAGAAAAAAGGAACGCTTATATCTACCAGCTATGCTAAAGGAAAGATAGAGGCGGTTGCTTCAAAGGATGGCATCACAGCTATCTTGATTAAATCAAGTCGTATGTTGTTCGCCCATGGATTCTTGCGTAGAATATTTGAAATATTCGAGAGCTATAAGACAGCTATCGACATGATTACAACTTCTGAGATTGGCGTGTCAATCACGATAGATAACAATAAACATCTGGATGATATTGTGGATGATTTGAAGAAGTTTGGTACTGTGACTATTCATAAGGATATGACGATTATAAGTGTCATAGGTGACCTTCCTGAGAATAATGTCGGTTTCCAAACCAATATTTTGTGCGCATTGAAGAATTTGCCTATTCGTATGATTTCGTATGGAGGAAGTTCTCATAATATTTCTTTCTTGATTCGCACAAAAGATAAGTCAGAAGCATTGAATGCTTTGGATAAACATTTATTTTAAATTAATTATTTTATAATATGATAAAGGGAAAATTTCCAATTGAAAAGTTTAAAAATATAGAAACTCCGTTCTATTATTACGATGTTGATTTATTAAACAAGACGTTAGAAGTTGTAGGGAAATGTTCGAAGGAACATGGCTTTGAAGTGCATTATGCAGTAAAAGCCAATGCCAATAAAAAGGTCTTAGGTATTATTTCTAGCGCAGGCTTGGGTGCTGATTGTGTTAGTGGCAATGAAGTACAAGCTGCTATCGAAGCAGGATTCCCAGCTAATAAGATTGTTTTCGCAGGAGTTGGAAAGACGGACAAAGAAATTAATTTGGCTTTAGATAACAATATATTTTGTTTCAACGCTGAATCTATTCCTGAGTTGGAGGTGATAGATGAGTTGGCCGGTAAAAAGGGAAAGATTGCGAATGTTGAGTTGCGTATCAATCCTAATGTGGATGCTCATACACATCAAAAGATTACGACTGGATTGAATGAAAATAAATTTGGATTCAATATAGAAGATTTACCTTTCATCATAAAGATGATTCAACGCTCTAAGAATCTGAAGTTTGTTGGTTTGCATTTTCATATTGGTTCACAGATTACGGATCTGACTGTATATGAAAGTTTGTGTGTGCGTATCAATGAACTTCAAGATGATTTTGACAAATGGGGTGTGAAAGTGGAGAATATCAATATTGGTGGTGGTTTGGGTATTAATTATGAACATCCAAATCATATTCCGATTGCTGATTTCGAGTCATATTTCAGAATCTTCTCTAAGCATTTAAAATTGCGTGAAGGACAACGTTTGCACTGCGAACCTGGCCGTTCATTGGTTGCACAATGTGGTAGCTTGATCACAAAGGTTACGTATGTGAAAAAAGGGGTCAACAAACAATTTGCCATAGTAGATGCTGGTATGACCGATTTAATCCGTCCTGCATTATATGATGCTTATCATAGAATAGAAAATATCTCGTCAGAGAATCCTGTGGAGAAGTATGATGTAGTGGGACCAATATGTGAATCATCCGATGTTTTTGACAAAGATGTTGAATTGAATAGAACTCAAAGAGGAGATTATTTAGCTATCCGTTCTGCTGGCGCGTATGGTGAGATTATGGCATCAGGCTATAATTTACGAAAACTTCCTTTGGGTTATCTTTCTACAGAATTATAATGTAAAATGGAAATTTATTTAGAACATTTATTAGAAGAGGTACCGTTTTATCAATGGGTAATCTTAGCTGTTTTATTGCTGCTCTTTTTCGTGCAGATGTATTATTACATCCGATATTATAATGGAATAATACGCTATTCGAAAAAGATATCAGATAATAGGATTCAATATGAAAATAAACTTAATCCTGTGTCTGTTATTATTTGCGCGCAGAATGAAGCTGAGAATTTGGAGAGCTTTTTACCATCTGTGCTGAATCAGGACTATCCTCAGTTTGAGGTGATTGTGGTGAATGATGGTTCGACAGATCAAACCAGTGATTTGCTTGATCGCTTGGATAAGCAATACAAGAATCTGTATCATACATTCTTGCCTATGGATGCGAAATATACAAGCAGAAAGAAAATGTGTTTGACCGTTGGTGTTAAAGCTGCTAAATATGAACATCTCCTTCTTCTTGATGCGGATTGTGAACCTGTCAGCAAAGATTGGATTCGTAAGATGATGGCGAATTATACGGAAGGAACGGATATCGTTTTGGGATACAGCAAATGCTGTGTTGAGAATAATTTTTTCGGAAAGATCATTCGTTACGATTCAATCACATCTGCTATCCGTTATATGGGATTTGCTCTTTGCGGAAAAGCGTATGAGGGTGTGGCTCGCAATTTGAGTTATAAAAAAGAACTGTTCTTTAAGAATAAGGGATTCTCTTCTCATCTGAATTTAATTTCAGGTGATGATAATTTGTTTATTCAGGATATTGCGACTCCATCCAATGTGAAGGTGGAATTTTCTCCTAAATCAATTACGCTGAATCATAGAAATGAGACTTCAACTTCCTTCTTTTATCAGAAGGATATTCAACTTCAAACAATCAAAGAGTATAAAAAGGATATCTTGTTCAGCATCTCTGTTGAGAATACAAGTCGTGTTTTGTTCTATTTGCTTTTTGGATTGCTTGTTATCTTATTCGCTATTTCTCAAGAATGGATATTGGCAGGTTGCGCGTTCTTGTTGTTCTTAATTCGTTATTTTACGCAGTTAAATACAATACGGAAGAGTGCTGTTTTGTTGAGCGAGGCTCCATTTGCTCTTTTAATTCCAATATTAGATCTTATCTTGCCTTTGATGTCTCTCTATATTCTAACGATAGGGAAGATAGGAAGAAAAGAAGAGACTATGTGGAGATAATGTTATAATAGTAGCGAGATGAATACAACGGAAGATAAACTGAAGGCATTCCAACGATTGTTAGATGTGATGGATGAATTACGTCTTAAATGTCCTTGGGATAAAAAACAAACATTTGAGTCTTTGCGGGCGAACACCATCGAAGAAACGTATGAATTGTGTGATGCTATCATGAAGAAGGATATGAAAGATATCCGCAAAGAACTTGGAGATGTGTTGCTTCATATCGTGTTCTATTCTAAAATAGCATCGGAGACGAATGACTTTGACATCGCTGATGTATGTAATACATTATGTGATAAACTTATATTCCGTCATCCTCACGTCTTCGGTGAAGGGGCTGCTAAAACGGCCGGTGAGGTGGAACAGACATGGGAACAGATTAAGCAGAAAGAAAAGGATGGTAATAAAACAGTCCTTTCGGGTGTGCCTGATGCGCTACCAGCCTTGATTAAATCATATCGAATACAGGATAAGGCTCGTAATGTTGGCTTTGACTGGAAAGATAAATCTCAGGTGTGGGATAAGGTGCAGGAAGAGTTGAACGAACTTCGGGTGGAAGTGGATAAGTTGGATGAAAAGAAAATGGAAGAGGAGTTCGGCGATCTGATGTTCAGCATGATTAATGCATCTCGATTGTATAAAATTAATCCGGAAAACGCATTGGAGAAATGCAATCAAAAATTTATTCGTCGATTTAATTACGTAGAAAAGAAAGCGAAAGAGTTAGGAAAGGAATTGAAAGACCTTTCGTTAGAAGAAATGGATGAATACTGGAATGAAGCAAAGAAGAACGAATGATGATTCGTTCTTCTTTTTTGTCTGCCTTGCCAATTTTAAAATCTCCATTTGACAAGAGCCTTGATCATGCTGGATTTGTTGCCAACGATTTGTTCGTAACTACTGCCAATGGTTTCTCTTCCATCGGTATAGATATAAATACCATAATTGAGATAGACTTGTAATAGTTTGTTGGGTAACCATTTGAGGTTAATGTCTATTCGATGTCCTTTACCATAGAGTTGAGGCATGGAAAATGTGTTAAGAATATCTTTCTCATAAAAATAAAAACGGTTGTTGTACTCTTCAGCCTTAAAATAGGCATAGTGCATATTAATGTTTATTCGTGCTTTGACGAGATCTAGTTGGATGTCTTCGGATAATGCCCAGCCGTATGATTCGTTTGTTGTCGTTGCTACTTTGTTGCCTTCTATAAGCGATTGCATTTTTATGTGTTTGAAAGTGAGATGTTGGGTGTAGCGAAGATTCTGTTTCGTGTATTGTTGCTCAATGTATTCTTTGTATTTGTATTTCAGCTGCATGTTTGCTCTTTTGCTTTTGTTGTAATGTATATGTACCAGGTATTCTTGTCCTCTGGATGGATAGTTGATGTTGTATTTAGCCCAAGGAAAAGCATAAACGTCGGAATACATGGAAAGTGATATTTTTTTGATGGGTAGTAGTTGTGTGCCGATGTATAATCCCTGTTCATTCTCCGTTCGTGAGTTTTCACCGAAAGCATTGGAATAGTTGGCTTGATAGTGGGGTTGATACATTCGTTCGATGACTAATAGGTTTATTCTGGAGTTAGGTTGTATGGATAAACCGTTGAGGGTGGCGATGCCTGCGTAGGCATTTATGGCTGATTCTCCAAAAAAGGATATTCTTTTTCTATTGTATTTGTAATTGATGCCTATGTTAAAGTGTTGATTGTTATCTCTTATGCGGAAATGATTGTACATTAAATTGGCAGGCGAAAGGGTGTCGGAATAATGATAAAACAAAGCAGTTATTCCAGCCTGCAGTTGAGATCTTCTGTAGGTGAGGTTGAACCCTAAAATAGTTTCTGAAATGTTTCTTTTCTTGCTTATTTCATTTTCGGTTCTATGCAAGCCATCTGTTTTGAATGACGTGATATGTTGATCGCTGATGTTGGCATCTTTTTTCCTATGAGAAACAAAAATAGTGTTTTCCATATTTTTTATGCCGAATGTTATCCCAGCTCCTCTAAGAAAATTATTTTCATTGCAGGAAGAGTGTTTTTTCAAGCCCTCCTTTGAACGAATAGATATTGTTGTGTTGCTTGATTTTCCAAATAATGAACTATTGCCAATGACGACTCCTTCTCCGAAGTTTGCGTTGTAATCTCCTATATTTATTTGTTTTATCTTCCAGATGTTGTTCACTTGCAGATACATGGATGTGAAATCAAATCCTTTGTTTGTGCTTGACCATGCGGCTTCTCCAGCATCTTTTTCCCCTAAACATCCAATGCTTATCTTCTCTGCTGTTTGATATTGATATTTGATATAGTAGCGAAAGGGTTGTCCCACATATTTCTTATTTCCTTCTTCATCTTTTATATATCCTTTCTTTTCTTCGAGGTTTTGTTGATAGACATGGTAGAGTGTCTGCTTCCCATTCTTTAATTCCTCTTTCCATCCTTTTTCTTTTTCAAAGACTTCAATTGTAACAAATGGTAAAATCTTTTTAATCTTAACAAGATCAAAGTCGGGTATGTTTTTCAGTTCGTAGAGAGTTTGAAAATCACCATATTTCTGTTTGTGATTTAGGATGTCTTGAATATCAATGGAAGATAAGAAGGGTATTCGGGATAGCTCTCTTTCTGTTGCCGTGTTTAAGTTGACGATGTGTTCACTTAATTGTTCCATCTCTTCCAAAAACTCCTCATAATCGATTTTGGAAGATTCGTCTTCCATTAATCCTTCCATGTAGTCGCTTAAGGAAGACTGAAGTTCGTCTTGAGCAGCAATGAAATTTATATTTAACGCAAAAGCACCCAGTAGAATGATGAATTTTTTCATGATGTTAACGCTTTTTATTCTTGAGTATTATACAGATATCACATGCAAATGAATGTCCTAACGACGGAAGCCAATTGCTGGATAGAGAACATTTCCAATAGTTAGAAACATAACCTACACCATAGGAGGGTAGAATAGGGGTTCCTCGTACGCCGATATTCAGTGATATCTTGTCTATGACATATTTAAATCCTGTACGGAATGTTACTTGATTCATGTCTTTTAGATTTGCTTCAGCCATCCAGATTGTTGAGGGTGAAAATCGAAAAGATGTACCGATGGAAAAGTCATCTTTGGTGTATTGGATCGTAGAGTCTTGTGATGCTGTGATGAATGTGTGTTGTAATTTACTATATATTGCCGTGGATGAGTTGAGTTGCCAATAGTTGTCAAGACTTAATTTAAAAGACCCTCTATTCCTTGCTATGCCTGTGTAATGAAGTAGATTGAAATGATAGGAACAACCTAATGTCCAATGATTTGATAGCTGTTTGACGGTCGAAAGGGCAACTGTTGTTTCTCGGTAGTGTTTATATCCAAATGATGTTACGCTAACGCCCATGCGGATGGCATGAAAAAACAGGGGAGCTTCAGCTGAGATTGTTTGGAGTTCTTTGAGGAAATAATCGTTCTTATGGTGTAGCTTGAGGAAGGATTGGTCGGAAAAGTATAGAGTTGGACTGAATGATGTGTAACTCTCTGATAGTAAGGTTCCTCCAAGTGATAAACTTTCCGCTGTGGTCTGAGACGATAGATTGAACGGGTAGGTAAATAAAAGGAGTAAAACAGTAGGGTAGAAGAAGGTATGTAAGTTCATAGAAAATCAATGTTTTAAAATAAAAGGTATTAAATTTTATTAAATAATCATTTTTGACTTGTTTAATATGTTATATTTGCAGAAGTCTTTATGCATAAAAAAATTGTGATATGAAATGGATTATAAAATACATACTTCCTAGTTTCTTCTTTATGGCAGCTTACTCTATGAATGATGTAGAGGTGGGACATAAGGTTCCTGCGTATATAGATGAGGTAGGTGATACGATTCCTCATGTTATGTTACAGCAGGTATATGTGTTTCCAAAGCTTGTTTTCAAGAATGAGAAACAGGAGCGTTTTTATTGGAGAACCGTGCGTGACGTAAAGAAGACTCTTCCATATGCAAAACTGATTGCCAAATTGGTGAATGAGTACGACAGTACGTTGGCAACACTGAAAAACGATAAAGAAAGAAAAGAGTTCATGGAGCAAAAAGAGGATGAACTAGTGGCTACCTATAAACCGATATTTAAGAAGATGACATTATCTCAAGGTAAGATGATGATTCGTCTCGTTGATCGTCAGTGTAACCGAACATCTTTTTCTCTTGTGAAACAGTTCCGTGGTGGATTTAGAGCTTTCTTCTGGCAAGGTTTCGCAAAGGTTCTTGGAGCAGATTTGAAAGTGACCTACGACCCTAATGATGAAAATGACCGTATTGTCGAACGTATTATCATTTTGGTCGAGGCAGGCCAACTTTAGATAGTAGGCTGTTAAGTATTTCCTTGACTATTGTTGAACCCGACAGATAGCATGTTCCAATATAAAACAGGAATCCGATAACTATTTGTAGAATGGCTTGTGTGATGATGGAGAGAGTAGTGAAATTGATGGCATATACTATTCCTGCCATTGCTAGGGCAATTAGACAATAGGGGAATATATCCTTTAACTGACTTATGATGCGGTAGGATGTGATACGTTTCAAGGCAATCATGTCGATAGTAAAAGAGATAATATTAGCAACAGAAAAACTCCATAACATCCAATTCACGTTTTGATGCAAGAAAAATAACGGAAGGATAATCAATGCATTCCGAATCATCTCCAGTTTTAATATTGTCTTGGGATATCCTTTTAGTGTAATCACACCTAAATAGAATCCATGAAATGGTACGGCTAATCCTGCAATCGCTAATATTTGGAAATAGGGAATGATGTCCTTCCATTTGTCGGTCAGCACAATTGTCACTAGATTGTCAAAACAAGCCATCGCACCTAACATAATAGGGAAAATACCAAAGGCTATGATTCGGATCATCTTGCGTATATATACCATTTGACGTTTTTTCTCGTTATTCAGTTTCGATAATACTGGATAAGAGACTCCACATATCGTATTGGCTATGATACTAGAAGGCAGGTAATAAAACTTGTATGCCTCAGAATAGTAACCTAATTCATCTTTACCAAAATATTTTCCGATGATTGGATTGTATATGTAGCGCACAAAGGTGTTGATGATGGAAGACAATATCAGAGAGAAACTAAATGTGAATAACTCTTTGATAATCTTGAAGTCAGGTCTCACTGTCGGTTTCCAATCACTTAATAGCCATAACATGACACTTTTAATGGCGGCTTGTAAGAAGATCTGCCAAGCTAATGCCCAATATGTGTATCCTCGCAGAATAAGTATGATTGTTACTACTCCTGAAAGAATTGCACCGCATATATTGGATATGGATAGCTTCTTGAATGCTAATTGTTTGGTAAGTATTATGTTTTGTACGATTCCAAATGAATTGAAAACAATACTTAGAAACAGGAAGCGTGATAAATCAATCAGTTCCTCCATTTGATAATAATCAGCTATCTTTCCTGCGAATATGTACAGAAGCAGGTAAAATAATATGCTTATTATGAAGTTGAAACAGAAGATGGCCGAGTACTCTTGGTTGGTGTTATTGGATCTGCGAACCATTGCCGAGGTGAATCCACTCTCTATCAAGATGTTGGATAAAGCAGTGAAAATGGCTAATGCACCTATTAATCCAAAGTCTCTAGGAGACAAGAGTCTAAGGGTTACTAACCCGATGACAAAAGCTATGACTTGAAATCCAACTTTGTCAAATGCATTCCATAGAAGTGAAATGATTGTCTCTTTTTTTAGATTTTTTGCGGACTCATCCATTCTGTTGTGTTTTTGATTGAAAATATCATGCAAAATTACAACCTCTCTTTTAGTTAAGCAAACTGTTGATTTAACTTTTCTTGCTCTAACCTGAATTCTCTCAACTTGCTAAGATTCACACAAACGAACTCTTAATTGACTACGTTGAACTAACATTTCTTATGTTTCCTATCGATTAAGGTGGATGATGTAGGCAACAAAATGTAATTTTTTCTTCTTTCATTGTTCAGTTTATATGTATTTATTTATAATTAGGCAGATGTTTTTTAATTTGTTGGCAATATTATGTAAAAAAATTATATTAGAAAAATAAATGCATGAGAATTTTCAAACATCTATTTCTGTTTTTATTTTTGTGATATAATAACAGAGAAAAAAGATATGATTGAAAGAGTATGTGTTTATTGCGCCTCTAGTTCGATGGTGGATGATGAATATAAGCGACAAGCATTTCGCTTGGGAGAGATTCTTGCGGAAAACAATATAGAAACGAAGTTCGGTTCTGGAAGTGTTGGTTTGATGGGGGAGTTATCGAATGGTGTCTTAAGCAAAAAAGGACGGATTGTTGGGGTGATTCCTCAGTTTATGGTAGATGAAGGGTGGGGCAATGAGAAGGTGACTAAACAGATTGTCACAGCCTCTATGCATGAACGAAAAAAAATAATGGCGGAAGACATTGATGCTGCTATTGCTTTACCTGGTGGATGTGGAACAATGGAGGAGTTGATGGAGATTATCACATGGAAGCAACTAGGTTTGTTTAACAAACCGATTATCATAATGAACGTGTGTCATTTCTACGATGATTTGTTACGTATGATGACGAAGATTGTGAATGAGAACTTCATGCGCAAGGAACATCTCTCGATGTGGTCGGTTGTCTCTGATGCCTCGGAGGTGTTGGATGCTATAAAGCAAGCACCTGCTTGGCTAAATAATGCAAGGAATATCGCGGCTATTTAATTTTTTTTATTTTGGATACAATACAAACATGGTTTAAACAATTGCAGAGTAAACGTAGGATTCTTGCTAATCAGTTGAAGGATCCGGCTGCAATAGGTCTTTGGAAGTCAGTCATCGATAAGTATTCTGATAATGCTCATTTTGTTTTCGAACTTTTGCAAAACTCAGATGATGCTGATGCTTCTAAGATCAGAGTCTATTTTTATGAGGATTCAATAGAGTATATTCATAATGGTGATGTCGCTTTTACTTTGACCGATCCTGCACTGGAAGGACGTTATGGTGCTCCTCCTTTGGGACATATTAATGCGATCACCTCTATTGGCTCAAGTAGCAAAAAGAGTGGCAACAAGATAGGAAAGTTCGGTGTGGGATTTAAATCCATCTTCAAATATGTGGATGTTCCTCATATCGAAGATGATAATTTCTCTTTCGATCTGGTAGATTATATTGTTCCGCAGGCCTCTAATAGGAAATGTGTTCATCGCAGAAGAGGGGAAACGGGCTTCTGGTTCCCTATAAAGGAGGCTTATAAGAATATGCAAATCATTGAAAAACGATTTGAGACTCTTTGCTATCCGTTACTCTTCTTGGAAAACTTAATGGAGATCTCGGTTTATAAGGGTGAACAATTGTTCCTATCGTATAAATATGAGATTCTAAAACAGTTTGTTTATGGGAAGGTGAAAGGTCAGTTCCTTCGAATGACCTCTTCTCAGGAGACCTCCTATTTCTACAAGTTCACCACGTTGGTTGAAAACGAAAAGCATGTGATCTCATGTGTGTTGTATGCTAATGAGGATGGCTCTTTGGATTCTACACCGCATGATGCTCCCGTTTATTGTTTCTTCCCTACAATGGAGAGATGGCAGCTGAACTACATTGTCCATGCGCCATTTAAACTGACGGAAAGTCGTGAAAGCTTGATTCAGGATGATGAATGGAATCAGCAAATGTTTTATCAGTTGGGAACCTTATTGGTTAACGCCTTTGCATCACTGGCTTTGCAAAAAGATAATCTGCAACAAAAACTGTTAAATGATAATATCTTTTCAATTCTTCCTGTAGAACTTCTTGTCAACGATAAAATAAAATCAAATATTGCTTATCATCAGAAAGCCATACGTGAACATCTTTCGGAACCAAGAATATTTCTTGCTTCTAATGGTTCTTATGTGGATGGTCTCCATACCATGTATGCTGAAAATAAGGAGTTGTATGAGCTATTCTCAGAAATAGACCTGCAGATTTTATTGCCACAAACCACCTCGTTGAAATGGTGTTTCTCTGAATTGAATACGAAGTCGGTGGATAAAACATTGGTGCTGAAATTGTTGAATATGGCTAATTGTCTTGCTTATCAGGTGACACTGATGGATCTGCTGAAAAGTTTGTCAGCTTCATTCCTGCAATCAAGGGCACAAAAGTGGTTTGTTAGCTTTTATTCATTCCTATCAACGCAAAAGAAACTTTGGAAGGAACAGGCATCAGAATTAAAAATGTTGCCTCTGTTCTATTGCTACGACAAGGTGTGTCGGCCGGCTTACGATAAAGAAACGGATATGACCCCTTCTGTTTATCTTTCATCAGGACAGGGAGACCATTTCTGTGCCATTCATCCTTATTTCATGGAACATCCTAAGTGTTGCCAATTTTTTGAGATGGTGGGCTTGCAGGAGCCAGGTATATTGGCTGAAATCGTGGAGCATATATTGCCAGCATACGAGAATCGTGAAGTAAAGAGAGACAATTACGAATTGATCTCTCAACATTTATCTTTACTTGCAGATTATTATTCAGCTCTTTCACCTATATCAGATGAAAGAAATGCTTTTATACAAACGATAAAAGAGGTTCCGTTCCTTCCTGTCGTTGATTGTGATGGAGTCGGTTCTTTCCAACCTATTGGTAAATGTTTTATAAGTAACGCATTGCAAAAATCCTTTATGAAAGGGAATAAAAAGGTCTATTTCTTCGAAAATAGTATTGTGGAGCGTTGTATCCTTCCACAAAAGAGAGATGCTTTTTATTTCTTTTTGTCTGCCGCTGGATTGCATTACGGACTGGCCGTGATCGATGTGCAGCGAACACCCTCTGTCTGGATATTGGAGTTCTTGAATTTGAAACCATCGTCGTTGAGACAGGCAGATAATGGCGGACAGTTGATTATCGATAGAGAGATTGTGGGTATGGAAGATATGATGCAGGATATGACAAAAGACCGTTCTCTGGCTTTCTTTAAACTGTTAGGTCAGGAAATAAAGAATCAAACCTCCTATATGTTCCGTCAATCTTTGCAAGGTAGTTATCAATATTTTGAGAAGGGCAAGCGAACTCCTACAACGGAAAAGATCATGCAGACCTCTGCTTTGCAACTTATCTTCAATTCCAAATGGTTGTTTCTGAAGGATGGAGAACGTGTCTCTCCTTCGAATGTTTCAGAGACCAATCAATTGGATCCTATGTATGATTTGTCTTTGATTGATCTGTTGTTCTTCTTGAATATAAAAATATCTGAGGAGGAAAAAGACATCTCACCGGAACAGCGTGAAGCACTTGATTTTGTCGCATATTATCAGGCTAAAGGACTTACGATTCTTCAGATGAAGCAGATATTAAATCAATATCTGGATAAAAATGAGAACTCATCTTTGGATGTATAATCAGATAGGATGTTTGATTTGTTACAGGGAGAGTTTTGTGTTTTGCTCTTTTGTTGTTATATTTGAGTTTTAAATTATTTGATATGACAGACGAGGAGTATATGCGTAGGTGCCTACAGTTGGCAGAAAAAGGAATGGGTAATGTTTCGCCTAATCCAATGGTGGGGGCTGTTATCGTTCATAACAATACTATTATCGGAGAGGGTTATCATCAGCAGTATGGTGGTCCTCATGCGGAGGTTAATGCGATAGCATCTGTGGAAGATCAGAGTCTGTTGCCTCAGTCAACCATGTATGTCAGCTTGGAACCTTGTTGCCATTACGGTAAAACGCCTCCTTGTGTTGACTTGATCATCGAAAAGAAAATTCCAGAGGTTGTAATATGCAATAGAGATCCTTTCCCTGCAGTGGATGGAAAAGGAATAGAAAAGTTGCAGCAGGCTGGCGTGAAAGTGCGTTATGGTGTCTTGAATGAGCAGGGACGATGGATTAATCGTCGTTTTTTCACATTTCATGAACAAAAACGTCCTTATATCTTTCTGAAATGGGCACAGACTGAAGATGGCTATATTGATCGTCTGAGAAAGAATGCCTCGGATTCACCCTTGAGGATTTCTTCGCCGGAATCGTTGATCGCTATGCATAAGTTCCGTTCGAATGAAACGGCTATTCTTGTTGGTCCTAATACAGCTATAATGGACAATCCATCGTTGACCGTTCGGTATGTGGATGGAAAACAACCAATACGAATTCTTTTGGATCGAGATCTGAAAGTGCCTCAAACCTCACGGTTGTATGACCGTTCTTGCCTGACATATGTGATCACTAAACAAAAACCAGCTGTGGTGATTCCCAATGTGGAATTCTTAGAATGTACATTCTATAGTGATGGAAGAGTTGATTT
Source organism: Paludibacteraceae bacterium (assembly GCA_045113275.1). GTDB lineage: Bacteria > Bacteroidota > Bacteroidia > Bacteroidales > Paludibacteraceae > UBA1181. Next base: position 5,754 of record JBGUIU010000311.1, on the reverse strand, counting down.
CTCTTCGTTCTTGTCTCTGTTGTACGATAAGAAGATTGAGTCTCTCATCGTGGAGGGCGGAATGCTATTGTTGCAATCTTTCATTGATGAAGGCGTGTGGGATGAGATCCGATTGGAACTGAATCATTCGTTGGTGGTCGGAAATGGAGTGAAAGCACCTGTGTTGGATGAGGTGCGTAATACAATTCAACGATATTCATATCAGATTTTTGGCAATAATGATGTGATATATATACGAAAATCTTAATTTTGTAATAGCTAATTATTGATATGATACTAGAGATTGCATATATTGTGTTGCTTGTGGTGTATATATATACTATATTCACTACTATATTGTTTCTTCTAGTGGAAAATCGTAACCCTGTAAAATCCATTGCATGGATTCTTGTCTTGCTGTTTGTTCCCGTTTTAGGTGTCTTCTTTTATTTTTTGGTGGGGAAGAAATTCAGGAAAAAACATATTATCTCGAAACGAAGTCTTCGTCTGCTGAAGAAATATGAATCATCCGTAAATCAGGTCTCCTCTGATGGTAACATGACGGAGAAACAAAAGTTGGTGGCTAATCTTGCGTTGAAGAATAGTGACGCATCGCTTTTTGAAAACAATGCGGTGGAGGTCTTCTCTGATGCTTCAGTGCTGTATGAGAAGATATTTGAGGATATAAAAAATGCCAAACATCATATCAATTTGGAATATTATATCTTTTGTCCAGATAAGTTAGGACGAAGGATGATGGATGCTTTGAAGGAAAAGGCGAAAGAAGGCCTTAAGATACGGGTGATAATTGATGATGTGGGCAGCTGGCGGTTTAAGAAAAAGCATGTACAGGAGTTGTCCGATGTAGGTATAGAAGTGAAAAGCTTTCTAAGCGTGGGTCTTCCCTTCATTAATAGCCATGTGAATTATCGTAACCACCGTAAGATTCTGGTGATTGATGGACGTATTGCCTACACAGGAGGCATCAATATAGCAGATCGTTACATAGAAGGATTGAAGTGGGGTACTTGGAGAGATACGCATGTGCGATTGATGGGTAGTGTTGTTTTAGGTTTACAGAAAGTCTTTTTCGAAGATTGGTATTTCGTGAAACAGTCGTTGGTGGATGACAGTATGTTCTATCCGCAACCAGAGCCATGTGGAAATGTATTGATGCAACCTGTTATCAGTGGACCTGATATGCAATGGGAAAGCATTATGCAGTTGTATGTGAAATCCTTTGCGTTGGCTACGAAGTGTATATACATTGAAACACCTTATTTCTTACCGCCCGAGAGTTTGATAAACGCATTGCAATGTGCGGCCTTGTCGGGTGTGGATGTACGGATTATTCTTCCGCGAAAGTCGGATGCAGTTATTACATTGTATAGTTCGTATTCATATTTGGATCAGATGATGAAATCGGGTGTTAAGATTTATTTCTACCAACCTGGATTTATTCATAGCAAGGTGACCATTGTGGATGATGATCTGTCGTTTGTGGGTAGTGCGAATATGGATTTTAGAAGCTTTGAACAGAATTTTGAATTAAATACGATTGTATATGATAAGGAGGTGACAGCAGAATTGATTTCTATGTTTAAAAACGATATGGAAAACTCAGTGGAGGTCCATGAGGAAGATTGGAAAAGCCGTTCCAATCGTGAAAAGATTAAAGAATCATTGGCTAGGCTGTTCAGTCCTTTGTTGTAATTAAGATATTAAGTAGATGAATGAATTTTTAGAATTGGAAGAAAAAGTCGTCGCTGTTCTTAAAACAGTATATGACCCCGAGATTCCGGTTGATATTTATGAACTGGGTTTGGTCTATAATATTGACATTAAAGATACTGGATTTGTTTATATTGACATGACCCTTACAGCTCCGAATTGTCCTGCAGGAGATTTTATCATAGAAGATGTAAGACAAAAGATAGAAGGAATTGAGGGTGTGAAAGGTTGTGTGGTGAATTTAGTATTTGAACCAGAATGGACCAAAGACAGAATGTCGGAGGAAGCCATGTTAGAATTGGGTATGTTATGATGGATATGGGGGTTGGTGATAGCGGGAAGAATATTTATTTTGCCTCGGATGCTCATCTGGGACTTGATATATATGAATCTCCGGCGGCGGCAGAACGTAGAATCGTAAAATGGATGGATGAGATTAAACCGTCAGCCAAGGCCGTATATTTCTTGGGTGATATGTTTGATTACTGGTTTGAATACCGGTATGTGGTTCCGAAAGGATATGTCCGTTTTATTGGTAAGATAGCTGAGTTTGTTGATGCAGGGATTCCTGTGTATATGTTTATCGGAAATCATGATGTATGGATGTTTGATTATTTCCAGACGGAAGTTGGAGCAACTGTATATACCGATAGTGTAGAGGTGCAGATGGATGGAAAGAATTTCTATTTGGCACATGGCGATGGGTTAGGAGATCCTAGCAGATCGTTCCGCTTTATGAGAGCATTTTTCCGTAACAAGTTCTGTCAGCAACTTTATAAGATGGTCCATCCAGGAATTACAATGCCATTCGGCTTCGCATGGTCACGATATAATCGGAAGCGCAAGGTGGAGGATTATGAAAAAAGTTTGAAAGATCCAGAATATGCTAAGAGATATTTAAACGTAGGACGAGAGTTCCAGGTGCAGTTTGCGGAGACCTATTCGAAGAACCATGCAGTTGATTATTACGTGTTTGGACATCGTCATATTGTGTTGGATGTTTCGCTGAAAGAGGGCGGGAGAGTGGCTATTATTGGTGATTGGATCCGTAATTTCACGTATGGTGTTTGGGATGGAAAAGAGTTTTCAATCCAGCGGTATGAAGGTTGATATTCATGTTGAAAATAAATGCCTAAAAAAACTTGATTTTTTTTGGTTTTAACAAATCTTTTGTTTAGGTTTGCGTACAGAGTGAAATTTGGTTTTGTCTCAAAACGGTTCATTCTAGTTTCGTGGTAAATTTTAAAATTTAAGTATATGAGAAAGGAAAGTTTGATCATTGCATCTTTGCTTTGTGCAGGATTGATGAGCAGTTGTAGTAGCAATCAGGGCGGAGGTAATTCTAACTCTAGTACTCTTCCTGAGTTAAAAAGAATGAAGTGTGAGTATGTTCCTGATGGTGGTGAAGCTATCATTTATGGAAAGAATCTAACCAATGCACAAATTACTTTCCCTGGTGATTTGGCTGCCGAGGTGGTTTCTCAGTGTGATACGATGGTTAAGGTGATTGTTCCAGAAGGAACGAAAGAAGGACGTATTAAGGTATCTTCTCCTAATGGATCATCGTTGTCAAAATTCTTCTTCCGTGATGATCGTAATACGATTGTTAACTTTGACCGTAGATTGGCAACATGGGGTGGTTACAGCCCTATGGAGGAGGATGGTACGTTGATTACTGGTACACTTGAAATGGGTGATCAGGTGACTCCATTCCCTAATGGTGCTAAGTTGCCAGAACCATGTAGCGGTAATTATGGCTTCCTTTATGGAAAATATTCAAATCCATGGTCTATGAACCAATCTGTATGGATCCAATACGTTGCTAATCCAATGGAAGGTGGACGTGGTCCTATTTCTGTTGCTGGTCCAGTATTCGAAAAATATGCTTTGGAAGAGTTAGCTTTGAAGTTTGAAGTATATGTACCTCAAGAAGTTGCTTATAAGGGCATTAGAACAGAGATATTCTTCGGTCCTATCAATGCAGCTGACAAGCATGGACGTGATTTCTCACCTATCTATTTCTGGAAACCTTACGAGGCTAATGGTGAATTCTACACAGATTCATGGACAACTATAACAATTCCGTTGACAGAGTTCTGCCACAATACTTCTAGTGACGAGGCTCAGCCAGACTATAATTACAATGGTAAGTTGAAACAAGCTACAAACTTCAGCTTCTTATTGTTCGGTCAACCTGAAGGTGAACCTCAAGTATTTATCTGCGTAGATAACTTCCGTATCGTTCCAATGGAATAATAGGATTTGACTATAAAAAATTGAAAAGGACGAGAAATCGTCCTTTTCTTGTTTTAATGATATGTTTGAAGATATGCAAAAGAGAATCATCTATACGCTATTATTCATCTGTGGAATATCAACAATGATGGCACAGGAGACGACGGTGGCGCCAACCCGTTTCGAAGACTTTGCCAAGAAATTGGATGTTGCCTATTACTGCCTACCGAACAAAGCACCAGATGATTTTCGTTCTGCTTTCTTGGAATCATGGGAACCGAATGAGTGCTACCAGCTTAAATCGAAGAAATTGTTTAAAAATAGCTATGATCAGAAAAGTTACCTACAGTATTTTTTAAGTTTCTACCACTTTAACGACACGACTAAGTGCAGGGCGGCTGTAGATCGATTCTTTTCGAAGGAGCGAATTGAAGGGTTGAAATACATGGTCGATGGAAGTGCGAAGACTTCCCCTATGGTTATGATTTTCAATAGCAAGAGTATTTATTGCTTGTATGGTTTTTGTAAAACCGAATTGGCACCTTGGGAAACCCTTAAAGAAGCATTTATTGTTGAATACGCAGAAAACAATGCCATACTTTTGATTGCTAAGTGTGGAGGGGTTCGATGGGAGACGTATAAACGCGATGAGTGAGGGGGGAGTGAAAATGGAGAAGGACGATACGTGAAGTCTCATGATATACACATTGATGCGGACTATGTGGATTGGATAGCTGATATTAAACATCGCTATCGTTCTGCACAAGTGAAAGCAGCTGTCAAGGTGAATGCGGAAAAACTCTTATTCAACTGGCAACTTGGTTGTGACTTGGTTCAAAAGAAGGCCGAGGAGCGATGGGGGGCTGGAGTGGTTGAGCAGGTAAGCATGGATTTGAAGCGAGAGTTTCCTGATGCTGATGGATTCTCCACTTCCAATCTGTGGTACATGAAGAAATGGTATTTGTTTTACACTCAAGGAGGGGAAGAAATACTGCGTCAAGCTAGTGCAGTATTACAAATGTTTGAAAAACAACACGTAACAAAACTCCACCAAGTTGGTGGAGAATTTAGTTCTGAGAAACTCCACCAGGTTGGTGGAGAATTTCCATTGCCATTTGCGTTAGTTCCATGGAGACATCATGTTGAGATAATAACGAAATGCAAATCAATCGGTTTGCTCGTTTGCTCTGATATGGATAAAATTGACGTTCAATGGTCGTTCAAAGGCATCAACACTCCAATGGGTGTGGCAACGTATAACAACATCAGAATCAAGGATGCTTTAGCCAAGAGCAATTGGCTGAACGTGTGCAACTTATACAGAAGGAATTAAAGAAGACAAAACAGTTGACGAGCACCTTATCTCACAAGGATGATTGTTGAAAGCAAATCCAACAATTGAGGAAATTGAAACGCCCCTTAATCCTTTGCCAAAAAATCATCCTGGACATCCTTTGATTGGGGATTATTTTTTACATTTGCAGTATGCTTCATGGTGTACAGACGAACAAGGAGAAATGTCAGGTAAACCATACGGAACCTTTGTCAGAAAGAAACTTCAGCCTGCAGATTAGATGTTTCTATCACACTAAACATCATTTGTCCGACGCTATTAGAATAATTCGAACACTTTCGGACAAATGGTAATACTTACAAAATTCAATAACATTAAGAGACTCATATAATGGAAGAACAAAATAATCCTATAGTAATATACCAAAGTGAGGATGGTAATACTCGCATTGAGGTAAAGCTTGAAAACGAGACCGTTTGGCTTACGCAACAACAATTGTGCGATTTGTATCAGAC
>JBGUIU010000310.1:0-7112 GCA_045113275.1 Paludibacteraceae bacterium | reverse complement strand
ACAAAGGTCAGTGCCTTCACTAATGATGCTAAGTATTTGACACGCGACTCAATAGCAGACGTTCTCAATACAGGATGTAGCGGCGCACTACAGAACCAACTCAATGAGTTGAGCCTATTGATCAATGCGTTAGCCATTCGATTGGATTCTATTTCATTCGTCAATCAAATCTTGTCGCAACAATTGCAAAATGTACAGTTGAATCTGGACTCGGTGGAAGAGATTGCCAATTGCAACAAGACCTATCAGAAGGCGAATGTTAACACCTATAATTTCACTACTCAAGATTGGAACTATGGTCCCGATATCTATGCTGCTGTAAAACCAACCGATAGAATCATCTATCTTGTCAGACACTCCAAAAGAGGGAAAGACTATTCTTCGACAGGTGGATTAACACCGAATGGTAAATTATGGGCAAGAGAAGTGGGAGAGCAGTATGCAGGAGGCATAGCAGGAAATAAAACGTATTATGGTTCCACCTCTGTGGTTCGATGCATAGAGACAAGTTATTATGTTGCTATGGGAAGAAATGATAGCAGTATAACAAGTATGAATGATATAAACAATCCTATCGAAGCAATTGAAAGCAGTTACATTGTTGGAAGTACCAGTGGCATGAGCAATATTTGTAAATACTATGACAACTATGCTACCAGTGTGGAAACGAAAGCAACTGAGCTCATCAACGCACTGTGTACAATGACTGTTGGCAAAAAATTCTCATGGTTCAGTAGTCACGACTATCTCACCATACCTCTTGTGGAGTGGGTGAGCGACAAAAATATTGATTTTGTCAGCAATAAAACATGGATCAACTTCATGTCTGGAGTGGCCATCATCGTTCATAAGGATAAGACATGGGAGGTATATCCTGTGCGTAATTTGGATAAAGGTTTCATGGATTGGTCCTCGGCCAACAATTATACGGATGATTAATCAATGTTCAGGAGGGGATTCTAAATTAATTCAGATTCCATGAAATGATGATAACAAAGAATAAGGTGAGTCCTATACGTAATGTTATAGAACTCACCTTACTGTTTAAACTCACCTTAAGCAGGGGGGGCCTATTTTACCTCTTAAGAATCTGATTCGTTATGATGCCCCATTCTTCGGTATAAACTTTAATGATATAAATACCTTTTTCTAAGTTTGCTATATTGATGCTTTGAGTATTATCAGATGCCAAAACTTTTCCTGTTAAATCCAGCACTTCCATTTTAAATAAAGCTGCATTTACTGACACTTCCTCGGTAGATGCGTCGTAATGGATCTTCACGTTAGCTGCAGCAGGATTGTCATTGATGCCTAACCAACCTTCGCCTGTATAGGCTTTTACTGGTGTAAACCGTAAAGATCCCATATCACCAAAACCTTCAGGGAAGTAGAGTCGAAGATCGTATTCTCCACGTTCTTTCAAACAGATACCATGATTTTTTGTCGCAGTACCTGTTTCATCGGCTGGATTTAACCATCCCCAATGCATCAATTCATTCTCGGCAGGAGCCGATGAATCATAGTATTTTTGTGGTAGGTTCTCAAAGTAGATACCGTCAATAGGAGATTCCTTTGTTTCGGTACTGGCATCTATATCGCATGTTACAGAACCTTTATCTTCGACAGAGATGTACATTGGCTTTTTTGATGATGTTGGGTTGCCCACCATTTCCACGTAGTAGTAACCTGGTTGTTTTATGTTGATGCAATATTTCAGCCATTCACCTTTAGAAATCCATCCGATGTAATATCCCTCTCCAATGTTGTCGATTCCTCCGTTGCAGACAGAAATATCCACACATTCATCGGCTCTGAAATCACAGTATCCTTTCGCAACGCCAGCCTGACATCCAGGGAAACCTAGTACTGTAGGTTGGTCCTGGTTTTCATCTTTTGTGTCATTCTCATCGTGGTAGGCTTCACCTTCTCCTCCTACTTTGTAATAGGATACTTTGAATAGCTCTTCAGGAGACATTTCCGCGGAAAATTCAAAATGATTACCTCCGTAACATGGATCGCAACATGGGGGAGGAGTACAACAGATTGTCTGTAACATCTCAATAACTCTTTTCCCAAAAGTGGATAGCTCAGCGTTTTCACAGGAGCCCTTGAAAACAGAGTTGTCATCTAAATCATTGCTCCATGACCAGTTACACCAACTTACTACTTGCCCGTACATACCCTCCGTAGCATTATAAAAATCCACTCCTAATTCTCTGTTTGTGCCAGTTGTTCCATCTGACATACTCCATTCAGAGATGAAAACAGGTAATTGTCTGATGGCACTTTTATATTGATTCAGTTTAAATGAAGTAGAAGTGGAGCCTAATTCGTTGCTATCCATGACGTGGAAAGCATACATTACCTGAGCTTTGTCTGTGGTGATTTTGTTGTTAAACGCATCCGATGGTTGTTGGGACCAATTAGGAGTTCCTACTATTACAATAGGTGTCTGGGTAGGAGCACCTTCGTTCTGATAGATGACATCAATCATATTTTCGGCATAGCTTTTGATACTGTTCCATATGACACCAGGAGCAGGCTCGCTGCATACTTCGTAGAGCACATGTTTATATTCTTTCTCTTTCACGTAGGAGGCAATGGCTTTAAAGAAGGTTGTTGCACTAGTGTTGAATTTGCCTTCTTCTATAAAGTTATTTGGATCTCCACATTCGGTACAATCATCAGATTTCATGACGTTCCAATCTGCCAATATGTACATTCCTAAATCTGCTGTTGCATCAATGTATCTTTTATATTCTTCTTCAGAAAAAGAATTATAGCTTTTGTTGTTGATGTACTGGGGGAGTCTCACGATATTGGCACCCCATTCTTTCATTTGTTTTAAGGCGTTGGTGTCTTTAAGACAACTGGTATCGAAATTTCCAGCAGTTGACCATCCTTTTAACTGGATTCTTTCTCCGTTTTCGTCGCACAATTGATTACCGACTAGCTTTAATCGACCCCATTCTTCAATGTAGTTATTGGAGGCATGGTTAGATGTACTTAAACTTGCGTGGACAGAAAAAGTCCATGCGACAGCAGCTAGTATAGAAAATATCTTCCTCATATCTTGTCTGTTTGTTTTGTTTGATATTAAGTGTTATTGTTTTTCTTTAAAATTGATTTTCAAAGATACAATAAAAAATGAAATAGGAGGGATGGATAAAAAAAAATAGGCTAATTCTTTTGAATCAGCCTATTTTTTGAATATGGATATGTTACAATTACTTTCTAATCAATTTAGCAGCAGCAACTTTTCCTTCTTCGTTCTTAACAACGATGATAATAGCTTTATCATTTACTGTAGCTGCAGAACCATTCAAGTTATAAACAGCTTGTAATTCACCATTTAATACTACGATATTTCCGTTTGCATCTATGTAAGCTTTTACTTCGAATGCATTGTTCTCAGCCAAGAAATCTTCTACGTTAGTGAATGTTGTAGCAGAAAGTATAATGTTATCAACAACATAAGTTGCCTCTAATTTGCTGATTGTTAATGCTACATAAGCAGCCCCAGCAGGAACAGGAACAACACCTTTATATTTTGTCCAAATTCCTTTAAGCGTATCTTTTGCTAAATCTACAGCTTCTCCGATGACTTCTCTATTTGCATCTTTGAATGTTAATGTGATTGGTAGGTCAACATCACTTACATCGGCAAGTGATTTTGTATCGTTCTTTGTGTCTTCACGATATTTAATCAACATTTCAGAGTGAATTTCTTGAATGCCAGCTGGTAATGCGATGGTGTCAAAAATTATATCATCTTTTCTATTTGATGCGACAGATAGTCCATGCATCAATTCGCAATCAAGGTATCCTGAACCATCTTGGTTCTTTGTTGTTCCATCTTCAAAGCATCTGAATGTTTTTACCACTTTTCCTGTTGGTTTTACACCACCTGTGAAAGAAGAGGCTGCATTAGGAGTTGTTGAGCCTGTTTCATTCCAGAAATCTGTACCTACGTGAGTGAAGTTTTCAGCGTAGAATGGCTTAACATTTTCTTCATCAGCAACAAATGCCAAAGATTTAATTTGTGCAAATTCGGTTAGAGATGCATCCAATACTTCACGTGCGTAGCTTATAATCATACCCATTGATGTTGTACGTGTTGGATTTCCGAATGCGTATTTACATACTGTAACCCATTCGTTAGCTGGACTATATTTTGCATCAATATAGAATGTTGAAATAACTGAGTCGCTATTTACACCCCATGAATCCAATTTCTCTGCATTGTCATGCAATGCCATTATAAATAGAGGTTTGTTGGCAGGAATCAGGTTTTCCTCTGCATGGCTTGCAGGAATCATATATTCCATTACCAAAATGTAATTTTTGGTTAAATCCAAAGGAGTGGTAAACTCTAATTTTACATCTGGATATGAAGTAGATGTAGATATTTGCTTGTATGTTACTGCAGGAGTTCCGTCAGGAGCTGTACCTTCTTCAATATAATTAGGATCAGGTACGATAGAACTGTCATATTCTCTTACTATAACATTGCTGGAAAGTTTTCCGTTTTCGATAACCCAATATGCATTATCAAAATTAAGTGCTAATGATGATGCAATAGAAGCTACTACAGAAAAAGTAAGTAAAGCTATTTTTTTCATGCTCTTGTTATTTTTTAATTAAACAAAAAGAGGGAAGGAATAATATCCTTCCCTCTTTGATATACAAAATTATTTCTTAATGAACTGTTTTGATATGATTCCAAAGCTCTTTGTATATGCTTTAGCAATGTATGAACCTTTTGCAAGTTCAGCTACTTTAACAGTTTGTCCTTCTTCTGAAGAGATAAGCACTTCACCTACCAAATTAACAATTTCAATTTTTGAAACTGGTACGTTAACATATATTTGTTCTGTTGCTATAGTAGGATAGATAGTAACATTTATAGGATTTGCAATCTCCTTTACTTCAACATCATTTTTATATCCTTCTCCAGTATATGGTTTTACGTATGTGAAACGTAATGAACCAAGGTCTCCAGCCATACCTTCAGGGAAAGACATTTGAATGGTTCTTTGTCCAGCCTCTTTCAAACAGATACCGTAGTTTCCTGGCTCTTCCTCTTCTTCACATGGTTTTGCGAATCCGAAGTTTATCCAACCATTAACTTCTGTTTCTGTACTTGGATCATAAGTTGCATTTGCATATATTTGTGAAATAGATACATTTTCAGTACTTGTACTAGCGTCAATATCACTCGTGATTAACTCTTGAGCATCTACATCTTCAAATGTAATAGCACCAGACAATCCTTTTTCATTTATACCGATTTCAACATAGTAGTAACCTGGGTCTGTTACCTCTACTGTATATCTTAACCATTCTCCCGCAGACATCCATCCTAAGTTATATCCAGTACCGAATCCGTTTGCATCAGAAATATCAACACATTCGTCATTACGGAAAGTACAGTATCCTTGTGCAGTTGCAGCTTGACATCCTGGTTCTCCTTCTAATGTTGGCTGTGTTTCTTCTTCGTCATCTGTGTCGTTACAATCATGGTATGCAACAGACTCACCTCCATTATTGAATAACTCCACTCCAAAATTCTTATTTTTTAGTGAACTGTTAAATTCGAAGCAATCACCGGTATAACATGTTCCTTTTTCAATGTGAGTGTCTGGGTTTCCTCCTAAGAATTCTATGACATACTTTCCTACTTGAGATAAACCTTCTTGGTTACAACCAGATTGGAATGAAGATGAACCTTCTTGCTTGTTTCCATATGACCAGTTACACCAGCTAACCAATTGTCCGTATTGTCCACCCATAGCATTCCAGAACATCTTGGAATTTTCATAGCTATAATCTTCAAAGCTATGAGCTATTTCTGGTTGAGCAGAACTCATACCCCACTCAGATACGAACACTGGCATAACTTTCACGGCAGGTTTAAACTCATTTTCAAAACATCTTCCTATATGGTCATTATAATTTGCATACAAGTGAAATGAGTACATTACCTGAGCTTTTTGTGTGTATGGAGCAGAAAGCATATCTTTATATGCTTTAGAGTATATATCTTGAGACCATGACGGAGTACCCACTATAACTACGGCTCCTTGATCATATTGTGCGATAAGATCAATCATCTCTTCAGCATATGGTTTGATATCACCCCATATGTCTTTGTCTGGCTCATTACATAGTTCATACAACACGTGTTTGTAGCTTTTTTGTTGTACATATTGAGCAATTTGCTGGAAGAACTCTCTAGCTTCATTTTTAAGATTCTTAGGGTTTCCACAATAGCTACAACCTTTTTCTCCAGTTGTTGTCAATACGTGCCAATCCACAAGAATATACATTCCTCTTTTTTGTGTCGCATCAATATAATCTTTGATTTGATCCATAGTGAATTTTTGATCTTCTTTAGGGTATTGAGCCAAACGAATGATGTTTGCACCCCAGGCTTTCATGTCGTCCAAATTTGAACTTGATTTGAAACAACTTTGTGTGTAATTTCCAAATGTTGACCATCCTTTCAATTGGATAGCTTCACCTTTTTCACTGCTCAACTGGTTTCCTACCAATTTCAGACGTCCCCATTCCTCGATATAGTTGTTGCTGGAGAAATCAGTCGAGCTTAATGCTGCATTAGCTGAAAATGCCATTGCAGCAGCTGCTACTAATGATAAAATTTTCTTCATTTTCTATTTGTTTTAGTTAATAATAATTGTATTCTCTTTTACACTTATATTATCCTACTCATCAGCACTTTATCATCCAAACCCTATCCTATATCTATATCCTTTCCCCTCTTGTAGTACACTATAAGCGGGTCAAAGGTAGTTTATTTTTTATTCGTGGCAAAATATTTTGGTGAAATTTTATAAACCAAGTTCTTTTCGAATCTTCTCCATCCCCATTATTTCGGCACATGTGAAGAAAGAAGTCATGGATACTCCTAATATGCCATGAAGGTTTAAATTCTGTCCAGTCAAGAACAGATTTTTAAGGGGGGTCTTAGGTGTTAGCATCGTATAGGCTAATTGTGCATGGTCTTTCTGTATGCCGTATGCACTGCCGTGATAAGTGCCCGTATAATCTGTATAGGTGAGAGGCGTGCTGGTATAGCAGTTCTCAATGTT
>JBGUIU010000309.1:0-75298 GCA_045113275.1 Paludibacteraceae bacterium | reverse complement strand
GTCCTGAGTTCGAGTCTCAGAGAGTCTATTGGGGGTAGAATTTTTACGATGAATCATGTTCGTGATTCATACAGCAATTTTTCTATCGGATAAAATGTTGGTTTTCATAAGTTCAATTCCTATCTACCCCCTGCGGAGTTAAGAGCAAATGTGGGTAACTCAGTGAGCTGTCTGCTTGCAGGTAGTTCAGGCCAATTATTCCCGATGTGCAGTTATCGGTTTACTTTAAACCGACCATGGGAGTGTAAGTGTAGACAAAGGGTGCAACAGTGATGTGGTTGTTAGAGTATGTCAACGGCAACAGTCTGTCTCCATCAACAGACAACGAAGGTTCAAATCCTTCTGCTCCCGTTTATAGTGGCGTGGCGGAATTGGTAGACGCATCGTAAGAAAGAATCCTGTTCGGGATTCATACAGCAAAAGTTTTCTGGTCTGTAAAACCCGAGATTTTAGGTTCGAATCCTAACGCCACTATTATAGCCTTGTAGTGTAAACGGTTAGCACACAGGATTTTGATTCCTGTAATGTCGGTTCGATTCCGGTCGGGGCTGTTATGAAAACATATGAATTATTTACAGGGCAGGAGTTGCAGATAGCAGAAAAGATACAGCAAAGAAGATACCAAATGCTTGTACATTCATGCTTGTATTATCACTTAAACAATAATATAATATCTGATAAGCAGTGGGATGAATGGGCAAGAGAACTTCGTGATTTGCAAAATCAATATCCTGAGATTTCTAAGCAAGTTACTTTGTACGAACATTTCAAAGATTGGGACGCAAGTACAGGAGCGTTCTTGCCAATAACAGAATCGTGGGTAATAGTAAAGGCAAGACAGGTAGCCGGAATAAATGAAAAGAAAGAGAAAGTAGTTGTTAAACAGTCTGTTAAACCGACAAAGACAAAAGCTAAAAAGCGGCTGTTTTAGTCTGTTTAACAGACTATTTTTATGAGGAATGTATTATGTATAAGATTCAAGTTGGAGCATTTAGATTAAAATTAAATGCAGAAAAACAAGCGGCAAAAATAATAGAGCAGTCAGGAATTAAAACTGCTATAGTGAAAGAAGATGGTTATTATAAGGTTCAGTGCGGTGCGTTTTCAAACATATCTAACGCTCTAAATCGTAAGATTCTATTAGAAAATGCTGGCTATAAGATTATTACTAAGACTGTTCAAGATTCAAAAGAAAAATCAGAAGATTCTATTAAACCAACAGAAGAAGTTACTGTTTATGGCAGAGTAAGAATTTGGGCTATTCATTTTTTTGATAAGAATGAAGATTTATATGGCGATGCAACTGCTATTTTAGAGTATGCCGTAGATAATAAAACCATAGAACATTGTATACTGATAGATACTGCTATGTCCTCTTCTACTGTAGTATCTAAGCTGAAAGCGGCAGGTGTAAAAGAGATAGATGCAGTAGTAATATCACATGCACATGGTGACCACTATGGTGGATTAACAAAAGTATTTGAAAACTTTAAAGTGCATAGTTTATATTTGCCAAGCTGTAAAGAACTTGATAAGTATCAGAAGTCATATGGAAATGCTATTCGTAATCAGGAAAGAAAAGCAAAGAAACTTGGTATATCTGTTACATACTTAACACAGGGCGATAGTTTTGCTGTTGGTAATGTTTTTTGCGACTGCATTTTCCAGATAAAGGCGAAAGAGGTTTCGGAGCATGATAATCACCATTATGTGAATAACTGCTCCATTGCTCTTAAATTCACGATTGATAATCTGTGGACATATCTTACAATGGGCGATTTACAAAATGCGGCTAATAATATAATGATTCGTCACGGAATAAAATTATTAGCAGATATTTTCAAGTGCTCCTGGCATGGTGATGCAAATGCAACTAATGATGCAATAGCTAAGGCTGTTCATGCGCTTGCGGCTTTTTTTAATTATCATCACAAAGAGGGCTCAGGTCGCGGTAAAACACGTAAAAGGCTTGAAAAATATGGAACACTTGTAATGCGAAATGCAGAAGATGGTGATATTTATTTTGATATTGTCGAAAATGAGATGGTCGTAACTTGTTCAAAACGCAAAGATTTTAGAAAGGTATTCCACAAGACAGTATTATGATTGATTACAAAGTATTTCTTACCAGTAGCAGTAAAGCAAGAGGATTAAAGAAAACAAGTAAAGCGTGTACGATTGTTATAGAACCAGAAGATTTTAATCGGGAACAAGTTTCTGATTTAAAGAAAAAGGGCTATAACGTACTTGGCTATTTAAATGTTGGTGCTATAGAAGATACTCGCTCTTATTACAACCAATTAAAGCCCTATCGTATACAGAAGAATGGAAAACCTTATCAACTTGATGATTGGCCGCATGAGTGGTGGATTGATATACGTAGAACTCGGGTGCGTGACTTTTTAGTAAACCGCGCAAAAGAGATAAAGAAATTAGGTTGTGATGGGTTTTGGTGCGATAATATTGATATTTACGAATACAATAAAAGCGATGCAATGTTTGAAGCCATCACATCTATACTCAGACGATTGAAAGCACTTAACGGCTATGTAATGTTGAACGGTGGATATAAGTATCTCCAAGAGTATATGGATAAAGAAATGTCCGGCGGTGTATATAAAGTACAAGTTGGAGCGTTTTCTGTTTACGATAATGCCGTTTCTTATAAAACTGAACTTGCGATTAGGGGTATAAAATCTGTAATAAAAGAATATCAAATTGGGAACACATTGTTGTATCGAGTACAGGTCGGAGCATTTTCTGTTTTTGCAAATGCGTATACAACTATGCAGAAATTAATGGCTATTGACATAAACTGTTTTATAGTGCTTGAAGGAAGTACGTTTACAGAGCGCAAGTTGTCAGATTTTGTAGACGGCGTAACACAAGAAGAGGTGTTTACTCTCATTAAAGATTATAGTGGTAAGGGTAAGTTCGGTAATCAGGAAAGCAGTCAATCTAAAGAGTATCAAATGCATTTAGTCAGGCTTAAAGTGCATGACATTGAGTCGTTTTTAATGGAATATTCAAGGTCTGCATCTAAAACAAAGGAGATAAAAGATTTTTGTATTGATTATGGTATGGAAGGCTACTATGTAGCCAGTGATGTAAATTTGTAAATTTTTTCAAAAAAGTGCTTGCATATTAATTCAACATGTGTTACAATGTTTATAGCTTGAAAGAAAGCAAAACATTGTAACACTATTTTTATGTAAGAGAGGAGAATTAAGATGGAACAGCTTACAACAAGAAATGGTTATGTAAAAAGCGGAGTAATTGTTCGTATTTATCAAGCGTTTGAGGGCGGTACGAGATACATTTTTAGAGCTGATAGCGGTGAATATAGATGTATCAAGGATGAAAACGGTGAGTATAGGGAGTATGTAGCATGAATAAGCCGACCAGATATTATAGTAAACAACAGGAAAAGAAAGTAGCAAAAGCTGTGGGAGGTAAAAGACAGCCGAATTCTGGTGCTACTCCCTTTTATAAGGGCGATATTGTTACGCAAGACTGGTTGATAGAGTGCAAGACAAAAACCGCAGATTGTAAGTCTTTTACAATCAAAGAAGATTGGCTGTTGAAGAATGAAGAAGAAGCATTTGCTATGGGTAAACAGGCATCAGCATTGTGTTTTGATTTTGGCCCAAGCGCAAACAAGAGATATTATATTATTTCTGAGCGAATGTTTGAGTTATTAAAAACTGCATTGGAAGAGGAGAGAATTTGAAATGAGCATGACGCATGAGATGATTAAGCAAAATGTGATGGACTGGCTTGATGCGCTTGTTGTGGGTGCAAAAGCTATTACACAGTCTATGTTGTGTGAACCGCTTAGTGAAGAAGATGCGTGGAAAAGCACAGCATTTTGCTTTGAGAATACTTCTTTTATGGAAGATGACGGCTCTCTGTATGTGATGATTCATAAAATTAAAAAAGTGGCCGAAGCCGCCGAATTTGATTTGTGTCACAGAGTTTTCACGCCAGCAGAT
Source organism: Paludibacteraceae bacterium (assembly GCA_045113275.1). Classification (GTDB taxonomy): domain Bacteria; phylum Bacteroidota; class Bacteroidia; order Bacteroidales; family Paludibacteraceae; genus UBA1181. The sequence goes on along the minus strand of JBGUIU010000309.1, from coordinate 71,306 downwards.
AGTCATTATCCCTATTTTACTGGGGAGTATTTCTTTATTTACAATGGCGTGAAGTTCGGGGACGTGTATGGAACATTTTCTGAATCAGTACAAGAAGAAAGAAAACGTGAAAGGCAGGATTATCTTGAAAAAGAAAATGAGAGGGAGCAAAGTAGCAATTCTGAAGCATCTAAGGAAGAATCCGTGGATAACGAGTAGGGATGCTTTTGAAAAATATGGTATCACAAGACTCTCTGCCAGAATTAAAGAGTTGAGAGAAGTGGGATACGATATTAGAACTGTTATGGTAGAGACAACGACTCGCTTCGGCGAGTCTTGTCGATACGCAAGATATGTATTGTGGGAACATGAGGGTGATGAAAATGAAGAAAGATGTGAAAGCAGATGAAATTGAAACTTTTGTTAATAATGCCGTATATTTAGCAAAATTAAGGGGCACATTACGAGAGTTTGAAGAATATTGTGGCGTATCAGTCGGATATTTTTCACGTAGAGTATCAGATGGAATAACGAGACAGAGAGCGTTATCTTTTCAGACTGTTTTATTGATATGTGAGTATCTTGAAAAGCCTTTAGAAGATTTACTCGACCCCAAACTTCGACAAGATTTAGAAGCGAAACGAGTGCAGAAAAAAATGGAAGAGATTGAAACAGTAAGGTTATCTTTAACAGGAGAGTAAATAATGAAACTAACAAGAGAACGAGCATTGGAACTTCATCGTCAGATGTGGACTGATATGCAAGAAGCATTAGGGGACAATCCGAGTAAACTTGCCAGATGCGAATACAAAGAGAATTGGATTAAAAAGTATTTTCCGAATGATTCGGTATACAATGATTGTTTTCTTTGTGAGTATTGTTGTGAGCATCAGTTTCCAGAGCGTTACGAATTTGACTATGATTTTTGTGAGTGTCCTATAAAGTGGCCATCTGAAAGGTGTGAAGATGGTGGTCTAAATGACCGTTGGGATAGTATGCCTATTTCAAAGTTATTAGCATTGCCTGAGCGTGATGATGAAGTGGATGAAGAGATAGAAGAAGAGCCCGCTGAGATGAAAGATGGTTTATATTTATGTGATTTACAGTATTCCGCAGAAGGTGATTGTACTGGCTATATGTATCTTACAGAAGAAGAGTATGAGACTGTTAAAAAAGTGGTGAATACTTGTAATTGGCAGAATGTCTGTGATGAAGGTTATGCAGGTAGCTTATCAATTTATTGTAAGAAGTTGGAGGAGAAGAAACTTGGCAAGTAGAAAAGCGTTAGCTATAAAGTACAGGCCAACAACATTTGATGAGGTTGTTGAACAAAATTCCACGAAAATTATATTGCAACAGCAGATTGAAACTGGTACTTTTAAATCCGCATATTTATTTACAGGTAGTGCCGGCACAGGTAAGACAACATGTGCAAGAATATTCGCAAACGATATTAATAAAGGAATGGGGAATCCTATCGAGTTGGATGCCGCATCAAACAATGGTGTTGACGATGTTCGTAATATAATCCAACAGGCAAAGACAAAGAGTATTAACTCCGAGTACAAAATCTTTATCATTGATGAGTGCCATGCGCTGTCTAACTCAGCATGGCAGGCAATGTTAAAGATTATTGAAGAGCCGCCTGCAAAGAGTATTTTTATCTTTTGTACTACTGATCCTCAGAAGATTCCTAAGACAATTCTTTCAAGAGTGCAGAGATATGATTTCCAGAGAATAAGCCAGCATGGTATTGTAGACAGGTTGAAATATATCTGTAAGGTTGAAGAGTGCGTCTACGAGGATGAATCACTTGAATTTATTGCTAAGTTGGCAGATGGTGGGTGCAGAGACAGCATCACCTATTTAGATAAGTGTCTCGCATATAATCCTAAACTTACATTAAAGCATGTAGTAGACGCTCTCGGTACGATTGACTATTCTACGATGTTTAGACTCACAGATTGTTTACTTGGTTATGATGCACAAGATAATGACGCTATTGACCTTATAGAAACTCTTCATGCAAATGGTAAAGACTTAAAAACATTTGTTAAGCAGTATGTAAAGTTTCTCATTGACCTCGATAAATATTCAATAGGTTGTGATTGGTCATATTTAGATATTCCTCATCTTCAAGAATATGAAAAAATCGTGGAAAGTTATAACGAAGATGATTGGAATTCTATTCATAACTGGTTAACAATTTTTGTACAGCTTAATGCAGATATTAAATGGTCTCAATCTGCGAAATATGATATTGAGGCGACAATACTTGTTAATAGGGAGAAAAAATGATTGGTCAGAAGTATTTAAAGCGATATGTTAAAACGCTTATTGATGAGGGTAATTTTCCACGATTCAGTATTTTTGTTGGTCCTAAAGGTAGCGGTAAAAAGACCTTTGTACATGAAGTTATTCAAGATTTAACAGATGGTTTATATGTAGAATCAGGAATAAAAGTTGACGATGTTAGAGAGATTATAAATGACGCCTATAAAGTTCATTCAACAGCGATATATTTTATTCCCGATGCAGATAATATGTCGAACGCCGCAAAAAACGCACTTTTGAAAGTAACAGAAGAGCCGCCGAACAATGCGTTTTTTATTATGACGTTGGAAGATGCAGTAAATACACTTGACACAATCAGAAGCAGAGCCCAGATTTTTCACATGGATAAGTATTATCCAAGAGACCTAAAAGATTATGCAAATATGATAGGCATAAAAGATGAGGAAGAGCTTGAAATTATTGCCGATGTTTGTGAAACGCCTGGAGATGTAAATATTTTACATGAACAGGGAGTAAAAGAGTTTTATGACTTTACAAACCTTGTTTTTGATAATATTGCCGAGGTTTCATTAGCAAATGCATTGAAGATACCAAATAGCTTATCTTTAAAAGATGGCGCAGAAGGATATGATTTAAGACTTTTTTTGAGGATGTTTATGAGCCTTTGTATTTCAAGACAGGCGAATCTTGAATGGGTAATGACAACTTCAAAGTGTTCTACTACACTAAGAACAAAGGCTGTAAATAAACAGATGTTACTTGACACATGGATTTTTGATATAAGGAGTGAAAAATGATAGGAGTTAAGATTACTGCACTTTTGATTGTTCTTACTGTAATTGCCAAATATTTTATAGAATCTATTCTTGAGGTAAGTTATGGATGTTTCTACACTGAAAGCAAAGATAAAGAGTAAGCAGATTCCTAATTATCTGATTTTTACTGGACTTGAGTGGAAAGTACAGCAGATATACATTCAGCAGATTGCCAAATCTACAAACTCTGAAATTGTGCGGATAGACAGCATAAAAGACGTAGCTTCTACGTTACGCTCCAAAGCGTTTGTGCGTTCTTCTAAGCTGTTTTTAGTGCGTGATGACATAGAACTATTACAAGCTGATTCAAACGTCATACAGAGCATTTTAGATGCATTACAGAGCAATCTATTAATACATGTATTGACTACTGTTGACAAGCGAAAGAAATACTACAAGGATAATCAAGATAGAATTGTAGAATTTGAGCCGCTACCAGATGCGATGCTGAAAAAGTATATCAAAAAGGCAATTAATCTATCAGATAATAATTGCCAGAGGTTGATTGAAGTTTGTGAACACTCATACGGTAGAATTTTATTAGAGATTGATAAGATAAAATGGTATTCTATAGAACGATACACAGAATTTAATAGTGGTGTCGGAAATGATTTTGACAGTGCATTTCAAGATTTAGTAAAAGATGGAACAATATATCAACCACCTCACAATACTGTGTTTGATTTAGTCAATGCGGTACTTGATAGAAAAGTGAATACGGCTTTTGATTTACTTCATCAGTGTTATGAATTAGGTGAGACAACAATGGGAATGTTAGCACTTATTTATAATAATGCCAAAGCTGTGTTGCAGATACAGACGTATACCGGTGATAATCTTAGTAAAGGAACTGGATTAACTGGATGGCAGATAAAAAACGCTAAGTCACATGTTAGGAAATATAATGATAAAGAACTGATTCGTATGATGAGGATGATTCAGAAAATTGAATTGGGCATTAAAACCGGAAGAATTGAGGAAGAATACGCAATGTCGTATTTGTTCGTGAGCGTGCTGTAGTTTCGCCCATCTACAAAGTTAATTAAAGGAGAGAAAATGCCAGAAGAAATTAAATCTTATCGGTGTGAGACTTGTAAAAAAGTGTATGCAACATTTACTGCCGCTGAAACGTGTGAAGAGAGTCATATTCATCCAGTTGATATTCCAGAAGAGTTGTTTCGTTCTGGCGAAATTGAGCCAAGAGTTTTAATGGTGAAAATGTCTGACGGTTCGGTTATACAATACGATATGCATGTGTTATCATTATAGGTTGTGGAGGGACGATAATGACTAATTATGAAGCCAATATGGCAAATGCAATTCATGCAATATGGGATATATTAGTAATGCACCATTCAGTTGAGAGCGCGGCAGATGATTATAAGATACCAATTACGTCAATCTCAGCCGCTGCCAGAGAGGTAATAGTCAAAGTTAAGGAGTATGAGTATTATGAAGAACGGCGACAGCGAAAAGGAACATGAATTTTGTAAGCGATGCGGTAGAAAATTGAGAAATCCAGATGCCAGAAAGTTGGGATATGGAGCGATATGTTTTAAGAAAATGCAATCAAGCGGTAAAAGGCTGTTCGTAGATATAGCAAAAGACTATAGTTACCATAACGGTAATATAAAAAGTAGTCAGTAACATTGCGGATGTTATCAATAATAAATAATATTATGGAGAAAAATTGTCAGGCAAGTCAAATTGTCTGACAATTTTTTAAATTTTCAGACTTGACAGAATTAGCAATGGTGTGCTATAATGAATACAGATAAGAAAGAAGCGCAAGGCGCAAACAACAGATTCAGAAAGGAGACTAAGAAATGAAGTTGGAGAACATTAAGATTAGAGCAGAACGGGTGAATGAAGAGAATAACACCACAGATTATATTGTGGTCATTGCTGACACAGAGCGTTTCGGCAAGAATGAAGTGATGTTTGAGGGGAACACGTGGAATCAGTGCTTTGATTATATTAAACGTGAGCTTGGTATTGAACGTGTGCCGCTCAGAGCATATATGATGTTCGAGGCGTATACAGATAGAGATGGTAGAACATTTCCTTGGGAAATGAGTGTAGCACTTTAAGAAAGGAGAAATGAAAATGGCAATTACAAATGCAGAAATCATCACAATGGAACAGCTCAGACTTCTTGAAGAGGGTATCCTTCATTATACAGGACGCAAGCTGAAAGGTACTAACATGTTGACTGGCGAAGAATGTGAAATTGATGAGATTCAGCCGCTCAATACTATCGCCGCTTGGAATAAGCTGGGATATAAAGTAATCAAAGGTGAACATCCAATCGCTCAGTTTTCGATTTGGAAGTATTCAAATCGAAAACCCAAAGAAGAAGATGGGGAAGAAGTTCAGAAGTCTGGTAGAGGATACTGCTATATGAAAATGTCCAACTTTTTCACTGATACGCAGGTAGTCAAGATGACGCCCGAAGAGTTGGAGAGAAGAAACAAACGTTGGAATAAGTGGTGATTATATAGCACCCAGAGGACTGTACATCTTCTGGGTGCAATTTTTTTGAAAAAATTTTCAATTTACTATTGACAGATATTTCAATGGTATGCTATAATGTTTACAGATAAAGAAAAGAGCTTGTAATGTCGCTGGTGTTGAAGATAAGTTCACGATGCCGACCGACAGGGAGAGCAGATTAAGAAAGGAGAATCCTATGAGTAAAAGAGTTCCACTGTATAAGAGATACGCCGAGACTGAACCCTGCGGGTTCTACTGCATGTGCAACTGGGGAGGACTTGAAATCCTCGATATTGATGCTTGTGAGGGTGATTATGGAACTGTTGTAGCTTGTTACAACTTCGGTTCTGGCAGACAGCAGATTCGCCATCATAAGATTCAGGTGACAACAGCTGGTCGTCCTTTTATCAGAAAGCACGGTATTCGTTACTATTTTGACCAGATTGAAAAGTGCTGATACAAAAACCTGTGCTATCGGGTATACGAGCATCAATAAAGAAAGGAGAATACAATGAGTGCCATTAAGGTGTCCAGAAAAGAGAGTCGTGCAAATGTGGAGAAAGCAATCGAAGCTATTGTTTGGTACTTCGGCTTTTCTCGTAAAGCTGCATTAGAGTATCTTGGCAATAACAGTCGTGCAGTGATTGATGGTATTGTTCAGAGATATGAGGATAATGCTAAACTTGCATTTTATAACGATTGAGAGGAGGGCGAAGATGGGAAGATTTCATGAGTATACTGAATATGTGGAGAAGAATTTTCTTGCTCCTGTACATGAGTTCATTTGGGATAAATATCTCGTTAACGTAAATCTTGACGGTCAAACGGCGTTTTATTACGCCATGGAATATATTCACGAACATTTTCCTACGTTAAGTGCGAAGTTGGCGTTTGAGATTGCCTCTGACATTATGCAGGAGACTTGGGATTTGTATTACAGCAGAATGGAAGAAGAGCGTAGGGCAGAAGAGTCAACAGCTAATAATTACGAGGTTTGGACAGAAGATGATTTGCCCTGGTAAGGAGATTTGAATTGTCTGACTATTTGCTGATTTTTAGTGAATAGTCAGACTTGACAAAAATAGCAATGGCGTGCTATAATAAATACAGATAAGAGAGAAGAGCTAAAGGCTCAAGTAGTAGATTTAGAAAGGAGACTAAAATGAAGGTGAAGATTTGTGGTTACGAAGTAGAAGTCAAGGCAAAGGGATACGACAGCACTCGTTTTAACAAGCAGGACACACTCGCATTTCTGTGTTCCTTGTATTGCGACTTAATTGAGGCCCGAGATTCTTATAAAGCCAAAGAGTTGTTAGGTTGTGCTGGTGCAGTTCAGCGCAGTATGGATAGTATTGATGCTGTTCTCGAGGAGAACAATTATCACGCTTAAAGAAAGGAGAGTCAAGATGAGAAAAGAACAGATGTGGGAAGTTCTTGAAGAGCAGATTGGTGTTTCGCAAGAGACGCTTGATGTGGTAACATGCATTAACGGTTATAGTGAAGAAACTATGTGTGACATCCTGTATGCAGTTACTGGTTATAGAAATTTCGAGCAGTATGAGGAGGAAATGTGATGCACAAATATAGAGTGGTAGGAACAGTGCTTGACCCGAATTGGGGAGATGATAAGTTTGAGATTGAACTTTTTGCTGAAACTCCGTGGGAAGCCATGGATAAGGCCGCAGACATTATGAATAAAGAAGTCGGTAAAGGTAATATTGACGATGTGTATGCGAAAGACCTTGGACCAGAGTTTGTGTACATTTCCTCTGATAGGGATGCTTATGAACCTCAGAGGAAAACACTGACTGTTGGAGAGTTGATAAAAATCCTTGAAGATTATGACGAAGATTCTCCTGTGAATATCGTAGATTTCAATGGTTTTACAAAAGTTTATGGTTATTTGAATAATTTTAGGATTGAAGCGCAGTCCGAAGTTGAGCGGGATGATGATTGATAGTTTGTGGGTAGGGAAGAGATTTTCTACCCACAAATTTTTTTGAAAAAGGTATCAAATATGTGTTGACAACATAACTAAAGGTGTAGTATAATATAATCAGATAAGAGAGAAGCATGAAGGTGCAAGATTCAGATTAGAAAGGAGAACGATGTGTTCAAATGTAATTGCTGTGGTGAAACTTTTGAAGCGCCTAAAATGATTGCAGAATCCAGAGGAGAGTTTTGGGGAATGCCGTGTTATGAAAATATCGCTGTATCTCCCTGCTGTGAGGAAGATTTTACAGAAGGTAAAATGTATCACGCAGAGGGTAAAGTGTATGTCCTCATTGATGATGAAATGTATCAGGTTGCTGACTTTGATGGCGAGTATTTCGCAGAAGATGATGGTGAAGCTCTCTACGATGAAGTCCTTGTTGACCAGATGATGAAATGGTGTTGGAAATTTGGTGATGATATTGATGTAGATATTGAGGTATATTGGGAGGCGTAATATGAAAAGTATTTACATAAACGGCCGCTATGAAGTTGTTAATGATTATTATGATGGTATAGAGGCTGTTAGAGATATTATAGGTGAAGATTGGTACAAATTTATGAAACAGGAGTTGGATGATGCGGAGTTCGAATTCGACTGCAAAGATGAGGAGATTCAGGATTACAAACATAGTGAGGAGATCCTTATTGAGGAATATCAGGGTTATTTACATGAAATCCAAGATTTGGCAGAGCAATGTATAAAGGAAGAAGTCCTTACAGGACCGACCACAAAGAGGATGCAGAAGATTTACGAATATCTTGATACCATTAAAAATATTTGTTTCAAAAACACTTGACAGATATGACAAAGGTGTGATACAATATAATCAACAAGAAAACAGAAGCGCACAGCGCAAGAAAGGAGATTAGAAATGAAGATTAAAACCACAAAGCTGAACAAAGACGAACAGAGGTATCAGCAGATGTACGCAATGAGCGGTGATAATTGTCTCGCTGATGCATACGGTAGCTACAGCAAAGCGAAAGCTGATGCTTGGAAATACTGCGAGGAGAAGCGTGATAAGTATGATGGCTGGGGTCTGAAAGTTCTTTCCCATAATACATACATGTTTACAGCAGGATTCGAGTTTGAGAATCCTGAGACTGGAGCAGTTGCACTCTGCATCATCACTCCCAGTAAAGATTTTGCATTTGAAGAGGGTGCATATGAGGAGGTGAAATAATGAGAGTTGTACTTAATGGAGATATTGTTGAGATTCGGTCAAAGAATTGTACTGAATCCCGATTCACCAAACAGAATACTATGGATACTATGAATTGGATGTCTATGGTATTTAGTAAAGCGGCAGAGAAGTTCGCTGAGGACGGCAAACACGCTTTAGCGCATAGGGCAAAAGAAGATGCCGACGCTCTGTGGGATAAACTTAATGATTACCATTACTACGATGACGTTGTGTGATGGTATGCCCGCCCCGGAGGTTACGAGGGCATTAGAAAAAAGTTTCAAAAAGTAGTTGACATGTTTAGTAAAGGTGTGATATAATATAAGTAGATAAGAAAGAAGAGCGTGGAATGCTCGCACAGTTAAGAAAGGAGAATTAAAATGACCAGAAAAGAAGAGCTTATCGCAATGAGAGGACGTGACCTGATTGAGCTTGCTAACAAGCTCGGTGTGAGGGTGAACGCAAGTAAAAATTCCCTGAAAGAGTCCAAGATGAAAGTTGTTGAAAGAATTCTTCTCGCAGAAAACTCTGAGGAGATTGATGAGAACGCAATTTCTCCTTGGGATGAAGTGACTATGTACAATTGGTCTGTGTTTGATGCTTTCATTAAGAAGGTGAAGAAAGCAACTAAGACCAGAAAGCCTGCTGATATCCCTGTAGATACTGACAAGATTGCACTCCTTAAAGAAGTTGCAAGTGCCGCGGGATTTGAAGTGCTGATTCGCAGAAAGAATGCGGTAGCATTGAAGAAGGGTAAGAAGCGTTTGATTGAAATGGGAATTGCCAGAGGACTGTTTCAGATTGCGGCAAAACCTATCTGTGTTGAAGGTACAGATATTGAGTATCGAGTGATGAATGGAGGTGATTACATCTCTATAAAGAACCTCACAAGAGCAGAAGCAGAAACGGTACTCAATACGATGTATGAGAATGTGCCCGCATAAGTTGAGAGCGTTTATCCACTACAAAGTTAATTGTCTGCTGGCAGAAATGTCAGCAGACAGAAAGGAGAATCAGATGACAAATAAACGATTGATTAGGTATTGTAATATTTATTGGGAAATGGGTGAAACATGTAGTGGTTGTAAGTATTTTATGGATTGTTGTGAGGAGTTTCGACGTAAAACAGGTCTCTCAACTCCGTTTCGCGAGAATAAATTTCATCCCGAAGTTTATACTGATGAGGAATGGGAGGTTGTAAATGAGAACTGAGCAGGAAATCAAAATCAGAATCTATGAATTGGAAAAGATTATGAATATCGCTATTACCAGATATTATCGCAGATGAGATAAAAGCTGCCATGACCGAATAAGCAGTGGTAATCTCTTTTTCATAAGGCATCGAGTGATGAAAGTCCTCGGTGTCTTTTTTATGCGTCTGGCCTTCGCCAGGCTGCATTGGAATATGATTTGTGATATAAGTTATACTCCGTATATCCGCGCTCACCTGAGGTCGCCCGGATAACGGATTAAGATTACCGTCGATGGAGATAAAAAGAATTTCTGCGAAAGGAATATTGAAAAAACTTTCAATCTGGATAGAAAAAACTGTTGACAGAATACTCAAGGGAGTGATATACTGTAAGTAGAGAAGAAGAGAAGAGCACGGAGTGCTCAGACGCACAAGAGAGGAGAATTAAAATGAAAAGACAGAACTTGACATGGAGACAGAAAGATTACATCACGAAGGTAGAGTCAGCACTCGCAAAGAAAGAGATTCGTAACTGCGGACGTTGGTGTGAAGTTACACTGAATAAGACTGGAGAAACAGTCAAGATTGTGAGAACTGGATACGGGGCGATGGAGCGACCTGAGGGTGATTCACATGAAGTGTTTCTGAATGGTGAACTTGTGAAAGAGTTTAACGACCTTACAGAAGTTGCAATGTGGATTATTTGCAGAAACAATCGCTGAGAAAGGAGAAAAGAAATGACACAGAAGATTGACCTTTGTAAGATTTATGCGGAGCATTGCAACATGTACGTCCGTGATATCCAGGACGAGGCATGTAAGAAAGCGTACAGAGCGCATACCTTCGGGGTGTATGACGCCCTGAGGAGTGTCGCCGCGGCGATGGGAGATGAGGCGACATACGAAATGTTGGAAGAGTTGCAGAAAGCAATCGTTGGAGAAGCAATAGTATAGTGAGCCTAAGGAAGTTGCTGATGCTGAAAGGTGTCAGCAACTTTTTTGAAAATTTCTTCAATTTGGATAGTCAAAAAAGTTGACAAAGTGTGCAAAGGAGTGATATACTATAATCAGAAAGAGATAGAAGCACTGAGGTGCAGAAGTTCAGAAATTGAAAGGAGATTTAAGATGAAAAGATATTTACCTACAATCGTAGCTGAAGGTCGTGAGTTCACGAACGTGACATACACAAGTGTGGAAAAAGCGAGAGAAGCATTAAAAGAGTTCCTCGAAACTTTTAAGGATCTTACTGATTATCGCATCGAGTATGCGTATATCCGTAAGTGCTAATGGTAGTAAAGATAGATAAAAGAAAGGAGAAAAGAAATGCTTAAAACATGGGAATTTGGTTATATCAGAATCGTCAAAGCGAATGAGGTAACTCGTTTTGATACCTACATTCGTGATGATATTCTCGGAGAATGGAGTTATTATCAGCTCTCGAATGGAACTGGTGAAATCGTTGCTGTGCACAATTGGGAAGATTGAAAAAAGGCGCAAAATATGAGCACATATGAAAGGAGAGTAAAAAATGAAAGGTTTTGATGCAAGATGGGCATTATACAAGCTCTGCAATAAGAGGAATTGGTATACAGGTGGAGACTGCGCGGAATATGAAAGAATGTTAACCTTCGTAGAAGAGATAGAATGTATTACCGATGATGGTATTACTGCTGTAGCAATGGATATTTGCTTTCATACCCCAGAGCTGAATCCCTATAAAAACGGAGATTTACAGAGGGTAATTGCAGATTTATACACCTATGTGTTCTAAAATGAGCTAAAAGTCCCGCTGTATTGAAAATCCAGTCAAAATTTTTCAATGTGGCGGAATAAGAAAGACTAATACCAATACCTAAGAAATTTTAAAAAGGCGGGATAATAAAAGAAGTGAAATCTGAAATCCTAAAATTATATAGTATTCCAAATAATATATAGAAATATATAGTATCCAACAGGATAGCATTTTAGCCTACAGCCATATGCCAAATATATACTGGCCACATACTTTCCCGTATACATTCCCCCAGTTGGATAAAAATTTTCTATAGCCTAAGCTAAATTCGATAGAAATTTTCTATAGGACAAGCGTTTTTTCTTGACAAAAGTAGCGAAGGAGTGATATAATATAATTAGAGCGAAAGCTCGGGCCTTTGTGCAATATGTACATTTAGGCCCTAGGAAAAATACAAGACCGTTTGTGCAAATTGCACAAAGAAAGGAGAAAAAATGAAAAAACCATCAATGGAAACACGACTTGAAGCCACAAAACTGCTGGAGGGCATCAGTAATGCAGAATTTCAGTATGTCCTCGGTGTATTTACGGAGTTAAAAGCAATAGGAAAAGAGCTTCATGCCAATATTATGCAAGAAAGGCGTGATTTTTACGACGGTATTTCTACTGCTGAGACTAAAGATGACTCTGAGGCACGTGAAATACAGTGGGAAAATGATGCAAAACAGCAGGCAAATATCATTTACGGACGTGCTGTAGAGCGTGGCGTGTCAGAAAATATGCTGAATTTGATTGATTACGCCATCATCCAGTATATTTGATACCTACCCCCTAAAAAATATAATGGAAGCGAATTAATTCATATTTACGAATAAGCCTCTATCCTTATTTACAGGATAGAGGCTATTTAAATAGAAGAAACAGACCCAATCCAGCGTAGTAATAGGGTTTGTAGTCAACGCATCAACACACGCACTTGTGTCCTACGCACTGTCAGGCGCAAGGCTGGTGATGGGGATGCCGGTGGGGATAATTGAAAGATTTTACAAGAAATTCTAATACAATCCCCCTTTTATGTGATACTATATTTGAAGGTCCCTTCATTGCTAAAAATGCTGAAAATACACAAAATCCCTATCCAAAATTGTAAAAAATAACAATTCCAAATATATATAATTTCACCTCAAATCCTTCTGCCACAGATAGAAATAAGCTCTCTGTGCTGTGCGCCATGACGGACGCTTATCGTCTACAAAGCTAACTATCCATCAGTCCACATGCGTGTCTGAGCACAGATTTGCAGTCCTTATTCATGCATGTGAATCTTTATACGCTCCATATGTACGCTCGACGCTGTTTGACCTCTGCCGTTGTTTAGTCCTTTTTGTGCAAAATGACGAAAAAGTGTTTATCCAGCATATAGAAAAATAAACAGTCCTTTGTGCAAATTGCACAATCCTCTGCGAGATTTCATTATCCTCGTGTCGTTTTACTGTGAATAATCCTCTGTTGGATTTGTACACATTTATGTATAAGTCCTCGCTCCACGCCCCCGGCCAGGGCTCGGCGACCGAGGCGAAGGCCGGTGGTGGGGAAGCTGGTGGGGTAGACTCCAGCCGTCCACGTCGATAGCCAGCAAGGATTCAGCAGAGCTGAGTCCTTGCCTCCCCAGGCGCCATTGATGGATGGCACTCTGCCTCCCAGTCCAGCTCCTCGCCCTGGCCCTGGAGGGAGGCGGGGATCGCCGATGGACGGTGGGAGCTGGCAGGCAGGGGCTGTCGGCCCGCGGACACGCGGAGCGAGGGAGCTGGTTAGCTCTGGCTAACCGCGGAGACGGTTAGCGGACGTTAACTGCGCACGCAGGAGTTAGCTGTCGCTAACTCGCAGAGCGAGGAGTTAGACACGTCTAACTCGGTTAGCGTGGACTAACGCACACTGCGAGGAGTTAGCTAACGCTAACATCGAACATGTGAGCGACGGGAAGTTAGTGTGTACTAACTGCGCTGCTGAAAAAAAAGTTGATATTTTTTTCAAAAATGTATTGACAATATAAGCGCATAGCGTTATAATGTATACATAAGATAAAGCAAGCGCAAAACAGAAATAAGTCACTTGCTACTTATAAGATTAGAAATCATTAGATATAGCGTCTACTGCTAAAGTGTAGAAGAAAGAGAGTTAAAGATGAAACGCAATGATATGAAAGTAACAGTAGATGAAGTTATCGAGTTGATTAATTCTGAAACGAAATTTCATGCGAAGAAACTCGCAAATAAAGATAGATGCGCTGTTTATGACATGAACAATAAAAAAGCACTTGAATGTGCTTATAGAAACAAAAAAGCATCTTTTAGTTTTGCAGTTCAAGCTAATCGTTTTTCATCTGAAACAATGAAAATGTACAGTGAAGCACTCGACACTGATTATAAGTATCACGCTTGTAAAAATCATCGTGATTATATCACATTCAACCATGCTGATAGCGACGATGTACTTAATTTCGTTTTCGAAATGCTGAACATGATTATTGACGAAGATTAACAGACAGCGATACAGACAGTAACATAATACAGACAGACAGCTTGCAAGCTCTATACAGAGCTTGCAAGCTCTTTAAAAGAAAGAGAGTACAGAGCATGATAATTACAATGCTGTTAATGATAATCGTTACAAGTGCATGTATAGCACTTTCTGTTAGAACAATACAGAGACAGTATAAAGCAATACAGAGAGAGACAGAATTATTTTATGAATTAATTGAAGAACACTCAATTCAAGTATATTGATAGAAAGAGAGATAGAAGAGCATGAAAGCATATGAATATAACGTCTTTATAGAAGATGTAATGTTAAAATCATTTGATGATTATTACGATATAACTGATATTTATGAAAGAGAGCGATATAAAACAATCTATCTGTTATTAGAGTTTTATTACAATTCAATGTTTTGCTTCTATACTTGCATTGATGCAAAACAGCTTTTTGTAAATACAGTCAATGTTTTACACAATATTGCATGTTCTCATTCATTAACAAGTATTGAATTTACACTCTTATGTGACGCAATTAATGAAATTAACAGAGTGCGTGATATTAAGTTTAGAATTGATTTTGATGAATACAGCGAGACAATGAATAACAGTTATTTCATTCTTACGAACATAGACAGCTATAAACGCAATTCACATTATGATTTTGAGTACTGTAATATCAATGTAGAAGCGTATATAAGACAATACATAGTAGAAGAGCAAATATATAGTTAAAGCGATACAGACAGCTATACAGAGAGCTTGCAAGCGATATAGACAGAGCTTGCAAGCTCTTTTATTTGTGAGCGTTAAAGCGTGCAGAGGGGGTTAGCACACGCTAACTGTCTGAGCGCAGCTCAGCCCTCTTCCTCCGTCTACTTCCTATTTTTCGTAATAGGTCGACTCGTGAATTTTTTGCCAACAAAGTTTCTAAGTAGGTCGCGGTCTCTTGCAATTACATTAACTTCTGTGCTACAATATTAGAAAACATGAAAGGAGAATGGTCATGGAAAATAAAACTATGCCACTTGCTACTGAATTATTGAAAGAGATACAGATTAGTGCTAAGAGATGGTTTATTATTGCTATAGTAGAATTATTAATTATCCTATCTATGGCTGGTGGATTCGTCTGGTACTTATCTCTTCCTATTGATGAAGTAGTAGTTGAAAATGATGATGGTAATGCTACTTATGTAGGAGATGATTTAACCGGAGCAATTTACAATGGCAAAGATAACAGTGAAGAAGCGGCGAGTACAGCGCCGTAGAGTTGTAAAAAGAAGAAGGAGATAATATGGGTGGACAAAGGGACCAGTCTCGTATTATTAGAAAACTTCAAAGAGCCTGCAATATAAAATTTGATGCCCACTTATGTTATAATATTACTCAATGGTATTCTGATAGACATAGGCGGGAAATTAATAGATATGTATTACATAAACAGGTTTATGATGAAGCTACAGGAAAATCTAATAAAGTAGAACTTTTCAGCACTTATTCTTTATTGCAGATGGTCTTTTTTATGCGAGATTATTGGTATATGCTTAACGGCATTGAATTACCCACTGACAATGAAATATGGAATGAAAAACGAAAGGGGACTATTTTAGTTGAAGGGCGCACAGAAGGGACATAGATATTATGGCGGAAGCAGACGTAAAGTAACAGAGGATACGCCACTAACAGCAAGGGATTGGAAGTTTATTTATGCTTACACAAGAGCAGAAACAGAAACTCAGGAAGCTATTGGCCGGGCGGCATCAGAACGAATACGGGCTGGAAGCGGCTATACAAGTTACGTTAAAGACATGCTGAATAAGCCTAATATCAATAAAATGGTAAAACAAATTATGGAAGAAAGAACAAAAAAGACAATAGCAGAAGCTAATGAAGTAATGGAATATTTTACTGCCGTTATGAGGGGTGAAGTTAAAGACCAATTTGGGCTTGATGCTCCTCTTACTGAAAGAACTAATGCGGCTAAAGAGCTTGCTAAAAGAACTGTTGATGTAGAACTGCGTAAACAAGGACTTGCTGATAATCAGGTTAATATCAATATTAACTGGGGAGATCCTTTTTCTTTACCCGATATGGTACAACCGCAAGAACCTGTTGGCATAACATTTTCAGAAGAAGGAGGTAATGAAGATGAATAATGATTTTATGTTAGATTTTATTAATGATTTTACTAAAAGTGCTTTAAAAAGGGCTGTGTGGACATTTGCTGAAACTGCGCTTGGCATGATTACTATTGGGTCAGCATTTACAGAAGTTAATTGGGCTCATATTATTTCTGTTGCTGGCGTTGCGGCAGTTGCATCTCTTTTAAAGAGTATTGTTATCGGTATGCCCGAGATGAAAGAGGAATAAGATGAAGAAACTTGTATACAGAGTACAAATTGGAGCATATGAAATAAAAGCTAATGCAGAGAAAATGGCAGAGAAACTTAAAGCGGCTGGCTTTGATGCTATTATAGTGCCTACTACTGTTACTCTGCCTGATAAAGAAGTTAGCGGTTACAAACTTGTAGAACAAAAACTTGGTAAATATCTTGACAGTAGAACAGCAAGACAAGACATAGTGGCAGATTTTAATGAATATGCTAAAAAGGCTGGTAATATAAGATTAAGAACCACTAAAGATTCTCTTTGTTCTGAAACTGTTATAGCATCATTTTATAAAGCCGGTCTTATAAAATTGATTGGTAATTGTACTGGTTGCAGTAATCTTATATCAAATGCTAAAAAGTTAGGTACTTGGCATAAAGGTAGTTCTGGCATACAGCCAGGCGATATTGTGTTGTATGGAAAAGACTACGCTAATCATACTGAATTTGCTATAGACTCAAAATACAATATCAGCGGTCAGTATAAAGACGGTGGTGTTCACAAACGAGTTAGAGACGGTAGAGCAATATACGGATACATCAGACCTAAGTATTAAGGAGATAGTATGAGCAATAGTTCTTTAGTTACGTATACAAAACTTTCACCTAATTGTTATACGCCTCGTAAGTACCCCATTTCACGAATCACCATTCATCACATGGCGTGGGTACAATGTACATCAAAGAAATGTGCCGATAGTTTTGCCAGTTCTTCAAGACAAGCGAGTGCTACTTATTGTGTAGGCTACGATGGCGATATTTCACAATCTGTAAAAGAAGAAAATGCGCCGTGGACTTCCAGCAATTATGACAACGATAACAGGGCTGTTACTATTGAAGTAGCAAATAGTACAGGCACACCAAAGTGGGAAGTCTCTGATAAGTCTTATAAGGCTCTTATAAAATTAGTTACTGATATATGTGAGAGAAACGGAAAGAACAGAATTATATGGATTGCAAATAAAGATAAGGCATTAGCGTATAAACTTAAAGATGATGAAATGTTAATGACTGTTCATCAGTGGTTCTCTCCTACACTTTGCCCCGGCCCTTACCTCTACAGTAAAATGGATGATATAGCTAATGCGGTAAATAAGAATCTGCAAAAAGCTGGCGTTATCATAGAATCTATAGTGGATAAAAGTGACCCTGTTGATAGACAGATATGGACATTTTTACAACAAAAAGGCTTTAATAATTATGCCATAGCTGGCATTATGGGGAATCTTAAAGCAGAATCTAATTTACGCCCCAATAATCTCCAGAATAGTTTTGAAAAGAAACTGAACTATACAGACATTAGCTATACACAAGCTGTTGATAGCGGCATATATAAAAATTTTGCTAAAGATGGCGCCGGTTACGGTCTTGCTCAGTGGACATACCACACTCGTAAAGCGGCATTGTTAGCTTTCGCAAACAAGAAGAAGAAATCAATAGCTGATTTGGAAGTGCAATTAGAATTTCTTTGGGAAGAGATGCAGAAATACACAGGCATGATGAATGTTTTACGTGAAGCTCATACCATCAGAACTGCTTCAAACGCATTTCTCTTCAATTTTGAGAAGCCTGCTGACCAGAGTGTTGATGTGCAGAATAAACGTGTAAAATTGGCAGAAGAATTTTATGTGAAGTTTGCCAATGAGAAACCTGCGGCTAATTATGAAATACAGGTCGGTGCATATAGAGAAAAGTCAAATGCTCAAAAGCGTTTAGATTATCTAAAACGATTAGGACACAATGTCTATATATTTGAAGATAGTAGTAGCTTATACAAAGTAAGAACAATGCCAGTTACTTCTAAAAGTGA
Source organism: Paludibacteraceae bacterium (assembly GCA_045113275.1). Lineage (GTDB taxonomy): Bacteria > Bacteroidota > Bacteroidia > Bacteroidales > Paludibacteraceae > UBA1181. The sequence goes on along the minus strand of JBGUIU010000309.1, from coordinate 52,889 downwards.
AGCTAAAGAATTGTTGGCAGAATTAAAGAATAGTGGATTTGATGGTGCATTTATAATTTGATATGGCTAATATAAATATTAATCTTGACAACTGCATAATACCTATGTACAAGCCTGTATTGCAAGATATATTTGCACATAAGCATACGCACTATGTTTTTCCCGGCGGTCGTGGAAGTACCAAATCGTCTTTTGCGGGCGGTATTTCTGTACCGCTTTTAGTTGTACGTAATCCTAAAGTTCATGCTATTTGTTTTAGAAAGGTTGCTAACACTATTCAAAATAGTATATTCGCCCAAGTAATTTGGGGAATATACCAATTGGGATTGGAGCGTCTTTTTAAGATACCTCAAACTTACGCCACGCCTATAGTATACATACCAACAGGTCAAAGAATATATTTTATGGGTTTAGATGATCCCATGAAAGTAAAATCTATAAAGCCTCCATTTGGCTATATAGGCGTGACGTGGTTTGAAGAATTAGACCAGTATGCTGGTGAACAAGAGTTGCGTACTGTTACGCAGTCTACAATGCGTGGTGGTGAAGATTTCTGGGATTTCAGAACATTCAACCCTCCTATCAGCAAGAATAACTGGGCTAATGAATACGTTGACGATTGCGAGGCATTTGCACAAGACAGCACATTAGTTATACGCAATTCATATTTAGATGTGCCAGAGAACTGGCTTGGAAAACAGTTTATTCAAGAAGCAGAAGAACTAAAAGCAAAGAATCCAAGAGCTTATGAGCATGAATACTTAGGACACGCGATTGGTACAGGCGGAGATGTATTTACTAATGTAGAAGATTTAGATATGGATGCGCCTGTACAGAAAAAAGATGTACGTGGCAATGTAATAGCAACAGTGCCTATGTGGCAGACTTTTGATAAAATTTATCATGGTATTGACTGGGGATTCTCTATTGACCCGTTTCAATATGTCAAGATGCACTATGATACACGCCGACTCGATTTATATATCTTCGATGAGTATAGAACAATGCGAACCAGAAACAGGCAAGTATTTGATATACTCTATAAAGAGAAGAAATTACTGACTTTTGAGGATTTAGTAACTGCTGATAGTGCTGAAGAGAAGTCTATTGCAGACTTTAAAGCCTATGGCGCATTTATACGTGGCGCAGATAAAGGACCAGATAGTGTACGATATGGCATAAAGTGGTTACAAGGTCTAAACCATATTTATATAGATAAACGAAGATGCCCATTTACCTATCGTGAGTTTACTCAATATGAATATGAGCAAGACCGAGAAGGAAACTTTATAAGCGCATATCCCGATGAGAATAACCACTGTTTAGTTGGTGAAACGCTTGTAGATACGGTTAATGGACAAATTCCCATTCAAGAATTAGTTGGTAAACAAGGGAAAGTATTTGCGTATGACATAGCAACAGACACAACGGTATTAGCTGATTTTATAAACTGTAGACAAACATTTAAAGAAGCTGAAATTTATGAAGTTGAGTTAGAAGATGGTACTATCATAGAATGTACATATGACCATCCTATATACACAACAAACCGAGGCTATGTAATAGCCTGTGAACTTACGGAAGATGATGATGTGAAAGTATTGACGCTGTAAGATACGCATTGTATAATGTGCTTATAGGAGGTATAAGCATGGTACAAGACGTAATTTACTTTAATGATTTACGATTCAGTAGAGAAGTTGATAGCGGTTATTATAGAAACGCCAAAACTGGTGAAAGATTACATAGATATGTTTGGCGTTTCTATAATGGTGAGATACCCAATGGGTATGATGTACACCATATTGATGGCGACAAAGGAAATAATGATATTTCTAATTTACAACTTTTAGAGTGTCATAATCATAAAAAGCTACATGGTCAACTATTGACAGAGGAACAACGTGAGTGGAGAAGAGATAATTTAGCTATCAACGCCCGACCTAAAGCATCAGAATGGCATAAATCTATTGAGGGAAGAAAATGGCACTCGGAACATGCTAAAAAACAAATGCAACACATGAAAGTTTTTACTAATACCTGTATTGTATGTGGAAAGGTATTTGAATCTAAGCAGAAACCGGCAAAATTTTGTTCTGGTGCTTGTAAAGCTCGGCAGTTACGTGCAAGTCGTAAAGAACAAAAAGAAGAACGTACATGTGTTGTTTGTGGAACAAAATTTATGACAAGTAAGTTCAGTAAAACTTGTACTTGTTCTGCGACTTGCAGAACAACATATGGATGGAGAAATAACCATGAGGGTGAAATCAGTAAAAAAGACAAAAAAGCGTTGTTCAGTGTATGATTTAGAAGTACAGAAATATCACAATTTTTCTATACAAAATGGCGTAATTGTGCATAATAGTATTGATGCTGTAAGATACGGTATGCAAAAATGGGCTAATAGAAGAGGACATTAAATGGAATATAATGGCGACAAAACACAAACAAGAATACAAGAACAGAATGTTCTCAATATTGTTTATGGTAATTATAAAGATGATAGTGCAGGAGAATTTGAAATACCTATGATGTTACCAACTCACATAGATGATATTGAGAATATTCCGCTTCAAGGATTTAATTATGCGCTAAAAGAAAAGAATCCTGAAAATATAGGTGTTCATTTCTTTTTACATGATTATCAATTTGAACGTGTGTGGAATTATCCTGATAGATATTTACCAATTTTAGATAGGTTCAAATTTGTACTATCGCCTGATTTTAGTCCATATTCTAATATGCCGAGAGCGTTGAAAATATATAATGTGTACAGGAATCGTTGGTGTGGTAGATTTTGGCAAGATAATGGTATTACAGTAATACCTACAGTAACTTGGAGCGATGCTGACAGTTTACAATATTGTTTAGATGGAATACCTAAACATAGTACAATCGCAATATCTACAATGGGTGAAGGTCGGTGGGCTAAATGGCAATCTCTCAGAAATAATTGGGATTTTGTAATTGATACTTTACAACCTGAACAAATACTATTGTATGGTAAAGATTTATCAAAAGAGTTGAGCGGTAATATAATACATAAACGATTAATTAGTTCAAAGGTGGCGATATAATGGCAAAGGGTGAAAATAGTGGTAAACGAGCTAGTATAAGACGAGAGCCAAATCCGGCTACTGCAGGTACACAGCGTTCAGCGGGTTCAGATGTAACAGGTACTAAACGTGAGTTTAAAGGTTCAGGTGTTCGTTCGTATAATTATACAAGAGTAATTAATGGTATAAAAAGAACAGTTACAATTCGTGCCCACAATGTTAAAGAGGCTAATGCAATAGCCGCTTCACAAGGATATAAATCTTCTGATAGAGATATTAAACGTAGAAGAAAGAGGAAATAATAATGTCTTTATGGGGTAAAATTGTTGCAAAATTGAGGGAGATGGTAAGCACAATGATTAGTGGTAGGTCTATAGAAAAAGAGCTGAATATAACAAGTGCAATTTCACCTAAAATGGAGAAAGCTATTGATTTATGGGGAAAGTTGTATCAAGATGATGCGCCGTGGCTAAAAGAGCCTGATGAAATTAGCCCTGTGCGTGTTGCAAGTTTAGGACTTGCCCCTATGATAGCAAGTGAAAAAGCAAGGCTGGCATTACTTGAATTTGAATCAGAGGTATCTACGCCAACAGAAGAAGTAGAAGTTGCTAATCCCGAGTATCCTGGTGACCAACAAGAAGTAACTGGCTCTGATGGCGATACGTTTAATATACCTAAACCGACACCGCCTAAGACTGTTACAGAAGATAAGCCGATTGGTGATACTCAAAGAGCAGAATATCTGGAGCGTCAATATAAGAAATTAAAAAAGCAACTGCGAAAGCAGATAGAATATGGTATTGCAAAGGGCGGACTTGTAATTAAGCCTTACATTGTAAAAGATGTATTACCTGATGAAAATACTGCTTCTTATGATGTAAAGTCAGATATTAAGCCAACTACTGAAATTGAATTTGAATTTGTTCAAGCTGATGCTTTTTATCCTCTTGCTTTTACTGCGGCTGGTAAGATTACAGAAGCGGCATTTATTCAGACAAAACAACAAGGCTCAATCATTTATCACAGACTTGAATATCACAAGTGGGAAGGTAATGTTGTTACTGTAATAAACAGAGCATTTGAATCGAATAGCCCTATCGGTGAATTAAATCTTTCTGGACTTGGTAAAGAGATAAAATTAACAGATGTTCCTGAATGGAAAGATTTTCAACCTATAACTATTATTAAAGATGTTACAAAACCGCTCTTTGCATATTTTAGGATGCCTGATGCTAATATAATTGATACAAAGAGTCCGCTCGGTGTGTCTGGATTTGCTCGTGCTGTTCGACTCATACATGATGCCGATGTTCAATATTCTACACTTCTTTGGGAATATGAAGGTGGCGCAATGGCTATTGATGTAGATAGGGATGCGTTGAAAGTAGAAGATGAGCGCGGCAATGAACAGACAAAGATGACTAAGTTACAGGAGCGTCTATATAGAAAAGTTGACTTAGGCTCCGCATCTGATACATATTATCCATTTGCTCCTACATTACGTGATAGTAGCTATATAGATGGTCTTAATACAATACTAATGAGAATAGAAGATACCTGTGGTATTAGCAGAGGTACGCTTTCTGATGCGGCAGATGTAGCAAAAACGGCAACAGAATTAAGAATACTTAAACAAAGAAGTTATCAGACCAATGCTGATATACAAAAAGCTATTGAAGAAGCATTACGTGATGTTATCTATATAATGAATGTATATGCTGATTTATACTCAATTACACCACCCGGACCGTGGGACGTATCATTTGAGTGGGATGATAGTATTATGGTTGATGCTAATGAAGAACTTGAAAAACGTATACTGCTTATGCAAAATGGTATTACAAGTAAAGTTGAAACAAGAATGTGGTACTTTGGCGAAACTGAGCGTCAAGCCTTAGAAGCATTATCGCAAGTTGATAAAGAACAACAACAGCAACAACAGAACGACCTCAGTATGATGATGCAGTATGATATAAACAATCGTGAAATGAATGGCGATAATCCTTATAATAACGTAAAGCATGGTCGTAGTTTTAAATCTCAACAAGGACAAACAAGTAGTTAAATGTTGACTTTATTAGTCAATGTGTTATAATAAAGATGGTGTTAGTCGCCAGTTTTCATTTTTATTCTCCTTGGGGTTGTGGGCGACTATATAATAGTCGCCCACATCTTTTTTGGAGAATTGTCCAGCGTAAAGACATTTAAAGAACGCACATTCACCGCAAACTGCACTGCGGAGATACAAATAGCAGATATAAATGAATGTTGAAAGGAGAGAAAATGACAATTCAAGAAGTATTTGCAAAAGCCGAAAATGGTACACTCACATTTGAACAGTTTCAAACATTAATGGGAACTTCTAAATTTGTTGATTTAACAGAGGGTAATTATGTATCCAAGCTGAAATATGATAGTGATATTCAGCAACGAGATGGACAGATTACAACTTTAAATCAAACTTTAGAAAGTCGCGGTCAAGATTTAGCGAATCTTCAAAGCACACTCAAAGAAGTTGGTGATGTTGATGCTATGAAGAAGGCTGTTGCTGATTTAGAGGAACTGCGTAAAACTTACGATAAGGATACTAAACAGTACCAACGTCAGCTTAAAGAACAAGCATATGATTTTGCCGTAAAAGATTTTGCTAATGGTTTAGAATTTACAAGTCCCGCCGCAAAACGAGATTTTATTGCTCAAATGAAGGCAAAACATCTCACAATGGAAAATGATACTATTATCGGTGCATCTGATTTCTTAGCTGTGTATAAACAAGAAAATGCTCAATCATTTGTTACAAATACACCAGCGCCGACTAATCCTACACCTACATTTGTTCAGCCTACTACTAACCCTGAACCTGCAAAACCTACACTTACTCAGATGATGCAGTGGGCTAATGAACATCCAGATCAACCATTCAATTTTTAATTTATAGAAAGAGGTAAATTATGCCTGCTCCCAGCTATATTGGACAACCGCAGTTTAATGCGAAATATTTTAACGGCGAAGTATTCCAGAAGTACGTTGACCGTGTGCCGAATACTAAGCTGAATGAACTTTTAAAATCCCGTGCTATTGTCTCTCGTCAAGATTTAGCCGGTGCTATGAGAGACCAAGTTGGTGGTAACTATATTACTACTCCTTTAAAGGGTCTTATTAGCGGTTCTATTCCGCTTAACTACGATGGTGTGACCAACATTACGGCTCAAACCACTCAAACTTTCAGTCATTCTCGTGTTGTTGTTGGTCGTGCCCAAGCGTGGACCGAGAAAGACTTCTCCTACGACATCACTGGTGGCGTAGATTTCATGGAGAACGTAGCACAGCAAGTTTCTGAGTATTGGGATGAAGTTGACCAAGCTACTATCATCGCTATTCTGCAAGGTATTTTTGCAATGAGCGATACCGAAGGTACAAAGTTTGTTAACTCTCACACTCACGATATTACTGCTGTAACAAATACCGAAGGTCAAACCGGCCATATGGATGCTACTACTATCAACACTGCTATTCAAAAAGCGTGCGGCGACCACAAGCAGAAATTCTCCCTTGCTATTATGCACTCTGCTGTAGCCACTAACCTTGAAAACATGAATCTGCTCACATACTTAAAGTACAATGATGCAAATGGTATGCAGAGAGATACCGGTATGGGCACCATCAACGGCAAGTTAGTTATCATTGATGACTCTATGCCTATCGAGGAAGATGAATCTACTGCTACCTTTGAAGCAACTTCTGACAGTGCTTTAGTTGAAGGTAAGACATATTACACACGTTCTGGCTCTGCTGGTAGTTATGTGTATACAGCAGTTGCATCTCCTTCTGCCGCAAGTCTTAGTAGCTACTATGAAAAGACTGCCGCTGGCGATAATATTTATATTACTTATCTTTTCGGCGATGGTGCTATTGAATACACTAACTGCGGTGCTAAGGTTCCCGCTGAAATGAGTCGTGATCCTAAGACTAACGGTGGTCAAGATACTCTGTACAATCGTCAGAGAAAGTGCTGGTCTCCTTACGGTATCAGCTTCACCATGAACAATGTTTCTACACTGTCTCCTACCGATGCAGAACTCGCAGATGGCAGTAACTGGGAACTTGTTAATACCGGTGGTAGTGGTAACAAGAAGTACATCAGCCTGAAAGCGATTCCGATTGCTCAGATTAAGTCTTTTGGATAATAATTTAGAAAGGCGGATTCAGATATGTATCTGACTTATGATGAATATTCTCATATGGGCGGAGAAGAAATGTCTGAATCCGCCTTTGAACAATTAGAATTTGAAGCAAGGTCACAAATTGATTGGTGGACATTTAGCAGACTTAAAAAAGACGCTGAACGTGGTATAGAAATGCCAGAAGCGGTAAAGCGTTGTATGTTTAAACTAATAGAATTATTAGACAAACAGAAGAAGGTAATGCTTGTAGATGCTGTAGATGAAGATGGCAATGTTGTAGCAGGTCTTATGGCACATCAAAGTAATGATGGGGTATCTGCAACATACAATGTTATTACAGGCAATATGGCAGTACGAGTTATTCAAAGTCAACTAAATTCTGCAATTAAAATGTATTTGCAAGATATACGAGATTCATTAGGCCATAAGGTGTTGTATAGAGGTATATATCCAGGTGAATAGTTTTGGTTCTTGGTGGGATACAACAGTAACAATCTATAATAAGTTCACTGACCCACAAACTAACATAGTTAGATGGTATCGTCATGTTGTACACAATGCTTTTTGGCGAGATGAGGGCAATGAAATAACTATAGGTAATGTTGTATTAAAAACTGATGATATTATCTGTAGAATCAGAAAAGACGATGCTTTTTTGGAAAAGCATTTATGGATAAAAAAGCCTAATGATGAAATGCATAATTATTTCACTCTTGGCGCAGGCGACATTATAGTTAAGGGTGAAGTAGACGATGAAATTGATGAATATACTGCGGGTATGAGGTCAACAGATTTGAAAAAGAAATACAAAGATTTGCAAGGTTGTATGGAAATTAGAATCTGGGCTAATAATACTGGCGGTGGTAGAGGTAATGAACATTACTATACGAGTGGTAAATAATGTCGAGAGTTTACTTTAAATTAAATGCTGGCGATATTAGAAAAGCCGTAAAGAAAAAATGTGCTGATCCTATAATTGCGCTATCTAAAAATCCAAATGTGATGCGACAGCTTGCTGAAAAAGCTGGTGAGTTAGTTGAGCCTTATGTGCCCATGAAATCTGGCGCATTACGAAAAAGTTTTCACGTTATATATCACGCAAAACAAGTCCAACTTGTTTGGGGCGATTATAAAATAGGTTCATCTAAAAGACCAACGTTTGTATATGCAGATATACAACATGATGCTAATGATATGTTTTGGAATCGAACTACACCAGGTACAACATCTTACTGGACTTATTGGCTTATGCATGGTACTTCTGAATTTAAAGAGCTTGTTGATTATGCAGAGCCGCTTGTAAAAAAGGAGATTAAGAAAAATGGCAGATAAACATCAAGCAGTTATTGATTATTTAATTAACTGCCCTAATATTCTTAATAGTCCGCTATACTTCAATTTCATTAATGCAGAAGATAATACCAATCAATTTTTAACAAAATCTAATGATAAGTATACAAATACTAAATACATTGACGGCAGTGTAGGTAAGTTGTATACTTTTACTATAATCACATTTAAGTCAGTTAATGATATTGCAATCGTAAAATTGCCTGATTATCCTAATGAAAATGTGTCAGATATGACAGACATTCAAGGATTAATCGAGTGGATAAACGAACAAGACGAACTACGAAATTTTCCTAATTTTGGGGAAGATTGTATAGTTGAAGCAATATCAACAACTACAGATGAACCATCATTTGATGGTATAGATGAACAAACAGAACCTAATTTAGCTGTCTATAGTATAACTATTCAGATAGAGTATATAGACATAAGTAAAAGACTTTGGAGGTAAAGAATAATGCCTGTTTCTCCTATTAATTTACCCACACATCAGCGTGCGCCTCGTAAACTGCTTATTACTGTAGCAGAGTGGACAGAAGGCTCTACTCAGAAACGTGAAGTTCTGGGCCGTAGAACAGAAGATTCCAGTATTGAGTATAATGCTGATATTGAGACTACGACAGACATTCTCGGCATCAATTATACTGATGTTAATAGAACTCAACCCCAACAGGATTTCGACCCGTACCTCATTCTTGGCGGCTCTGAACTTGCGGCAAAGCTGAATGATATTCGTAAGCGCAATGCTATTGAGGAACTTTCTCAGTTTACTATTTATGTAATTACAGCTTTTGTCGGCACTGCTGGCGCATATGAAGCTGAAAAGCATGTAAATTGTACCATCGCATATAACAGCATTGGTGGTGATACTAATGTCAATATGCCGATTTCTGTATACTTCTCTAATGATATTACAGTAGGTACAGTTGATAAGTTATCAGATGATTTCACATTCACTGCGTAATTTTAAAGGAGAATAAAAATGGGAACAAAAAAGAAATCTAATGTAACTGATATTCAGCTTAATATTTCCAAAAAAGAACAGTTTAGAATCAACGGTGATGATTCAAAAATTATTGAATTAGATATTAGTGATTTAGGTGTTCTTAATCGTTTAAGAGAATCTTATCCGAGATTACAAGACCTTGGTATGAAGGGCTTTGAAACTGAATCTGATGAAGATTCAGATACCAAAACTCTCGGCGAGTATATGGATGCTCTTGATAACATTAATGCAGAAATGTGTGATATTCTGAATTATATATTTGATTCAGATATTGCAAAAACTTGTTCTTTTGGTAAGCCGCTGTATAACATGGTTGCAGGAAAATTTATTTTTGAAATAATCATGGATACGCTGTTTGGTTTATACTCAGATAATATTAAAGCTGAATTTGGTGAAATGTCAGCACGTATGAAGTCTCATACCAGTAAATATACAGGTAAGTAATATGTACGAAATACCGACTACAATAACAGTCGGCAGTACAGAGTATCGAATACGAAATAAGGGAGACTACAGAATGGTCTTGGATTGTTTCAGTGCATTGCAGGATGCAAGTCTCAATTCAAACGAAAGATTATTCTGTAGTCTCATTATTTTTTATGATGATATTAATTGTATTGCTGATATAAATAAATTTGAAGATTTAGAAGAAGCCGCAACCAAGATGTTTGATTTTTTTAATTGCGGACGTTCCCAAAGTATCGGTAAAAAGATGAATCACAAATTGATTGATTGGGAACAAGATTCTCAAATAATATGTTCTGCTATAAATAAGGTAGCAAATAAAGAAGTTCGTGCAGAACCCTATATTCACTGGTGGACATTTATGGGATATTATTCTGCTGTTGGTGAATCTTTACTCTCTACTATTGTAAGTATTCGTGATAAAATAGTGCGTAGTAAAAAATTGGAGAAGTACGAACGCACATTTAGACAAGAAAATCCTGAATATTTTATTTGGAATACTAATAGTATAGACGATGAAGCAGAAGAGCTATTTAATGAACTTTGGAATAAGGAGGTAGATAATGCCGGCTTATGATATAACTCTTAGTGTTGGTGTGCAAGCCTCTGATTTAAAAACTGTTGCTAAAGAATTAACTTCTAATATTGAGGGCATATTTAATAAAAATGCAGGAAAAATAGTTACAAAACAATTTCAAACACTGCAAACAAATATGTCCCGTGCGTATAATTCTACAACACAGGTTGTTAATGCTATGACCGAATTAGAGGGAAAAACCTTTAATACGAAAGAGTATGACAAACTGATTAAAGAATTTGAAGTCCTTGATGAAGCTGAAAATAAGGCGATTTTAAATCTCAATAACTTTAAAGCGACATTACTCTCACAAGTACGGTCTGGAATACCAGCAACAGCAGAGCAAAAAAAGAAGTTAGCGGATTTAAGCGTTGCGCTTAAAGATGTAAGAGCCGATATGGCACGTGTAACAGCGCAAATGGCTCAATTACAAGCCGCAGGTAAAGCTACTATTGCAGGAGTGGATACTGACAAATATAAGCGATACAGGGATCAACTTAATGACTTAACCAATAGAATGTCGCTCTACATACGTACTGCTGAGGACATGGGAAAAGCCAAACTTGATTTTGGTAATGTTATGGCAAAAAATTTTGGCGATAATATAGTAGACTTTGCTAATAACATACAGCAATTACCAAAAATGGTAGAGGGTGTATTTGACCAAATAGCAAAACAAACACCACCAGCTGTTCAAGTAATCTATAGTGTTGCAAAGACTGCCATAAAAATTGTTGTCAATGAGATTATTAATACTACCAAACAAGTTGTCGGTGTTATTAAAAACGGCATAATAAAAGCATTAAATCTTGCTACTACTGCCGCCAAAAATTTTGCAAAAGCATTAGCTAAAGCGGCATCCAGTGCATTTTTACGTCCATTTAAAAAACTTGGCGATGCTATAGGCGGTATAGGCAAAAAAGCAACTGAATCAGATTTCTCAATGAAGAAGTTTGGTCGTGCTATATTACAATATGGTATTGGTGTTCGTTCTTTATACAGATTAATCAATAAGTTAAGAACAGCTTTATTTGAAGGCTTTGCTGATTTAGCACTTGCATATGAACCATTTAATGATTCTATGTCTCAGATAATTACAGCATTGAATTATCTGAAAAATTCTTTTGCGGCGGCATTTGCCCCTATTATTGAATATATTGCTCCAGTATTATCTATTTTTGTTACTAAAGTAGCAGAAGCAGTTCAGTGGATAGGACAGCTTATTGCGGCGCTTACAGGTAAAGAATTTGTAATGGCTCTTCCTGTATTTAAAGACTATTCAGAAGAGACAAAAGCTGGTGCAGCGGCGGCAAGAGAACAGGCACAAGCGGAAAAGCAAGCTAAAAAAGCGGCAGAAGATGAAGCAAAAGCTGAAAAGAAACGTAATAAAGCACTTGAAAAATTACAAAGAACCATCGCAGGATTTGATGATGTAGAACTGTTAAAAGATAATACAAGTGATGATGACGATGATAATTACGGCTTCGACCCAGATAAATATGATTTCAGCACGCCTACTTTAGATGCCGCACTACAAACATTTAAAATCGGCGGGCCAATTCAAGCCGGTATAAAACAATTTGCTGATTTACTTAAAAAAGCGTGGAAAACTGCTGATGCTTATAACTTAGGTAAACTTGTTAGTCAACAGCTTGGCAATTTACTTAGAGCATTTAATCGCAGTATTCCTGATATTCAAGCATATACAACCAAAATTGCCAAGCTTATTGCATCCTTTTTAGCAGGATTTTTAAGTGTTAATGATACATTTAAAGTTCTCGGTGTTGCAATAAGAAATGCTATTAATACAATATTTTTAACAATTCAAGAGTTTCTTAAAACATTTATGAGTTATGATGGATTTAAGAATCTTGGACGAGATATTTATTATACAATAGTAAACGCACTCTCCGATATTAACTGGGAAGTAATATACGATGTGTTCAGAATGATGGGAATTGGTATTGCTCAGGTACTTAATGAGACAATAGCAAGAGAAGATTTTTGGACAAGTATATTTACCACGCTTACTAATGCGCTTCGTGCAATCTTAATTAGAGTATATGCATTTTCTACAGAACTACATTGGGGAGAAATAGGTAGTGCATTGGCGGCAGGAGTTGTGGCCGGCATAAAAAACTTCCCGCTTGAAGAAGCTATAAGTGCTGTTGTAGCTGTTCTTGATGGTTTATGGCAACTCTTCATCAATTTTGTAGCAGGTATGGAAGGACATTGGTATGATATAGGACATACTATTGCGAGTTTCATTATCGGTTTATTTGAACATTTTGAGCCGGTTGAATTTGCTAACGGCGTAATTGAATTCTTAGACGGTTTATGGGAAGCATTTATGGGGTTTGTCGAAACTCCTGGATGGGACCAAGTAGTAGATAAAGTTGCAACAGCTATAGCAACATTTTTTAAGAATTTTGAGTGGGAGAAAAAAGCAGATTATTTATTAGAATTTTTAAACAACACAGTAAAAAAACTTAAAGAAAAAGTTGATAAAGTAGACCTTAATAAATTATTTGATGAAATAGTTAACTATTTAGAAAATAATAAGGATTTTATGGAATTATGTGATAATGTAGTTGATTTAATTGTCAAATTTGTAGGAGCGGCAATTCACGCAAAGGGCGGATTATTCATGTTCCTTGGTAAACTTATACTTAAACATATCTTTACCGGTTGGGAAAAGGATATGGATTCTAATGCGTATAAAGCCGCTGAGCAAGAACTTCAAGCACTCGGTATTGAGACCAAAAAACGAACGGGCGATGCAGAAGATGTTGGTACATTAATAGGTGATGCAGTAGATAGAGGGCTTGGAAATCAATTATCCAACATAACAAATACTGCTGGTGATATAAATACAGCAACACAAAATGAATTTAAAAAAGGCGATTATGGCCTAATATGGTCTGAACACGGCAGTTCGATGCTTACTGGCATTGATAATTTTAAGCCGCAAGCAACAGGCGCAGTTAAATCAGTATCTGATGAAATGCAAGCCGCACTCGCATCTGGTGATTGGGAAGAAGTCATGCGTGTAAATGCGCAAAATGGTGCAACAGGCATTAGTAATAATTCTTATCTTGTTACAGATGAAGTTGGCACAATGACACAATCTATTAGTGATATTTTTGCAAATATGGATTGGTCAATAATAGGTAATGGTTTAATTGATGGCATTTATTACGGTCTTAGTAATGGTTGGGGCTGGTTATGTGATACTGTTTGGAATTTAGCTACAGATTTACTTAATTCTGCAAAGAACGCTTTGGGAATTGCTTCACCTTCTAAAGTATTTAGAGAAGCAGTAGGTAAAATGATTCCGGCAGGTATCGGCGTTGGTATTGAAGCTAATGCTGATAGTGCATTAGGGGCTGTTGACGATTTATCTACAGGACTTGTAGAGACTGCTAAGAACATCAAGATACCGCCCATTGCAATGGGAGAAGTTATACCTTATAACATCGCAAATGGACAAAATGATAGCACACAATCAACTTTAAAATCCCTTGCAGATATGATACAATTACAACGAAGCGAAATGGTAACTAATGAAAGTTTAATGCGTGCAATCGCATTGATTATTGAAAATATGCCCGATTTCTATATCGGACCTGAGAAATTGGCTCGTATAGTAAAACAAGGCAATACGCAGTTAAACAGACGATATGGCTATTAAATGTGGAGGTGTAGGATATGGCGATAGCTAAAAAACCCTTTAAAATAGATGGTGTAGCCATTCCTACACCTACTGAATATAAGTACAATGAAGAAGATTTATCAACACAGGCCGCAACAGGAAGAACACTTGATGGTGTAATGCATAAAGATGTTGTTGCAGTGAAAGATACATATGAATGTTCTTGGAAAAAATTATCTTGGCAAGATGCGGCTGTTTTATTAAGTGCTGTCAGAGGTAAGACTAAAGTTCGTTTTACTCACGCAGACCCTATTAGACCAAATGTGTTTGTCACAGGCTATTTTTATATTGGTAAGCGAGAAGCAGTAGGAAACGACCTAAGTAAACCAGCAAATGCGTGGAAAGATATAAAAATGACATTCATTGAGATATAAGGTTGTATTATGATAAATGTTTCGACAAAATGTAAAAGATTAATATACAGTGGTGAAAGAGTCTATATAGTAGATGCTACAATAGAACTATCTAACGGCACAGTATTAGAGCCATCTAACTCACAAATAATGAGTGATGGTCTTGAATTAGATGATGCTGTTGGCAGTGATGATGATTTCAACTGTATAGGCTCTACTATTGTCAACGGCTGTAATTTAATACTCTATAATAATGATAGAGTATTTTCGGATTATGATTTTATAAATGCTGTTGTCACTATAGAGATTAAGGTTGACGTTAGCGATACTAATACGCCTGATTATGAAACAATATCAAAGGGCGTATTTACAGTTGATGAAGCTACATGGGGCGATGGCACTGTTACCCTTGTATTGCTTGATAACATGTGTCAATTTGACAGGCCATATACATCACATAACATATACACATCTACCACTACAATTTATGATGTTGTATTAGATGCTTGTACAAAATGCGGAGTAACCATTGCAGGAACAATGACAAATATGCCTAATAAAAATTTTGTCGTTGCAGGTCCGCCTAAAGATGATACTACTTACAGAGAAGTAATCGGTTGGTGTGCGGCTATTGCAGGCTGTTTTGCAAGATGCACAACTGATGGTAAACTTGAATTTGCATGGTTCGATGTTGATAAATTTACTGCTGATACAGGCACAGATGGTGGAATATTTGATGAAGGAACGCCGTATTATACATCTGGCGATACTGTACTCGGAGGTACATTTAATCCGTGGAATGACCAATATAATGTAGATGGCGGTCAGTTTACTGATAGAAGCGGAATACATCACATTTCTGCCTTAACTTCTCAAAATATTGGCGTTGATGATGTTGTTATTACAGATGTTCAAATTGCCTATGAAGTAGAAACAACTAATAGTTCAGAAACAGTTTATTATCCTACAACAATAGCCGATAACAGATACGTAATTTCTATAGATGCAATACCTTTTATAAACGCTAATAATGTAGAAGATTTCTATGATATATTAGCCGATAGACTAATAGGTCTTACATTTAGAACATGTAATGTTACACAGATAAATGACCCAACTATTGAAGCTGGTGATATTGCTTGGTTATGGGATACAAGGGGTGAAGTACATAAAATATTAATTACCCGTACAACATTCTCTATAACAGGCTCTCAAACAATTATTTGCGGAGCAAAAACGCCGGCGAGAAATAGTGCAACTCAAATGACTGCCATTGCAAAAGCAAACGCTCGGTCAAATAGGCGATTAAATGAAGAGAAGTCTATACGCCAACAATTAACAGATAATTTTAACAATTATGTGGCAAATGCAAAAGGGTTATACTTAGATAAAATTGTTAGCGGTGGTACAACTATAATATATGGACACGATAAGCCTCAACTTGCTCAATCTAAGATGGTACTTAAAATCAGTAACGGTGCAATATCTATGACTGCTGATTATAAAGGTACTGATGCGGCTACATCTGCGGCAAATGCATGGTATGGATTTCAGTTTGATGGTACTTGGCTTGCTAATATAATTTCTGCTGTACAGCTATTTTTTGACCATGCTCATGGCGGCACGCTTACGCTTGGCGGTTATGGAAACGGGAACGGTCAGCTTGCAGTGTATGATGCTAATGATAACCCTATAGGCTCTTGGACAAATAACGGAATATCTCTTTCAAAAGGCGCAATTCATGGGCCAAATATAACTGTTGGTGGTGACAATAATGTAAACGGAACAATAGCTGTTAAAGACGCAAGTAACAATACTATTGGAACATGGTCAGTTACAGGTATTCATGTGTATAAGGGTGAGATAAGTGGTACTACTATTTCCGCCGGCGGTAATAATAATGAAGATGGCACAATAGTAGTTAAAAATGCTTCTGGTAGTGTAATAGGTAGATGGAATAAAGATGGACTGACTGTTACATCTGGGTCAATTTCCGGCAGTGCTATTTATGGTGGTAGTATTACACTTGGTGGTAATAATAATGAGAACGGTAGGCTATATGTAAATGACGCACAGGGTAATAGAATAGGTGCGTGGGGTCAAGGTGGTATACAAATCTATTCTGGTACAATACAGGGACCGAATATAATCGCCGGCGGTAGCGGAAATACGAACGGCACTATAACTGTAAAGAACGCTTCTGGAACTACAATAGGAACGTGGGATAAAGATGGACTTAGCGTAACGACCGGTAGTATTAGCGGAAGTCTAATAACAACTGGTAGAATTGCTGATGCAAACGAAAATGTAATTATTAATCTTAATACTGGCGCACTTACAATGAAAAGTGGCTCTATTAATATTAATAGCGGAGTTTTTAAAGTAACAACTCAGGGCGCACTTACCGCAACATCTGCGGATATTACTGGAAAAATTACATCACAAAAAACAGTTAATAGTGATACTCTTAAATTAATTATTGATGATTCCGACCTTCGAGGTTATGAAAATTCAAGATTATTTGGAAAACTTGATTTGTGCGCCCAATCTACTGATAATGAACCTCATGCATCGCTTGAAGGAACAAAATATTTAAGCATAGAAGCAGGAACAGAAATATCTATTCGTACAGGTGCGATTGGTGGTTCTGGTACAGAAAGGGTATATATAGATAATAGCGGTTTACATGTGCCATCAGGAAATTTAGATATTTGGAATAATGCAAACATAAACAGTAGTCTAACTGTTGGTAGTAATTTAAGTGTAACTGGTGATTTAACTGTATCTGGAACATTGCACACAAACGGCTCAAATACATCGTCAATATATATGCCAGCAAACCCTGACGGTAGCGGAGGCTGGTATCACTATAGGGTAGTTGACGGTATACTTTATGATTATTAAGGAGAATGACAATGAGACCAATAGAAATACTTTATGAAGAGTTTAAAAACAATTTAGTAACGCTTATAAATAATAGCGGACTTCCACCTTTTATTATAAGTCAAGTTCTTGAATCCATATTACATGAAGTTCGTAATCTGGAAAAAGCAAATTACGAACAAGCACTCAAAACAGAAAGTCAAAATAATGAGGGCTGATAAATGTTAAAACTGAGATTTGATGTAAAAAACCAATTTATAAATCGTGTAGATAAAATACAACCATCAGCAGATAGTCAATATTATCTTTACGCTCATTTTAATTTCCTTACAGATGACTGGAAAGGTAAAGTTGTTACCGCAGTATTTACAAAAGACGAAAAATCATATATGATGTTAGTAGATATTGACGGTGATTGTGAAGTACCACATGAAGTCATAAAAGAAGGAAATTTCTATGTGTCTGTATTTGCAGACACTCTTATAACTACTAATAATTCAAGAGTTTATGTTGAACCATCCGGTTATGTAGAAGATGCTGAAAATTCAGAGCCGCCAACACCGAATATCTATAATCAATTAAGCACAGCTTTTGGCGAATTACGTGACGAGGTTCACTATAGACTTGATAATATAGACGGCGGATTATTTACAGATTGGGGAGATGAATAACACATGGCTGTACAATTAAGACGAGGGGCGTATGCAGATTTTGACCCTCAAAAAATGAAACCAGCAGAAGTAGCAGTTGTTCAACAAGATGACCCAACTTCACATGATGGTAAAGCTGTATATGTAGCAATTAGTCCAGGTGACGTAAAACGAATGGCAGTGCTTGATGAATTACAAGATGAGGTCTATAATCAGATAGACACAGCCATTTCTACTGCAACACAAGAAGCAGTTTCTACTGCAACACAAGCGGCGGCCGAAAGCGCCTCTGAAGCGGCGGCAAGTGCAAGTGCAGCGGCAGAATCAGCCAAAACGCTGACTATTGACAACACGCTGACAGAATCAGGTCAGGCGGCGGATGCAAAGGCAACAGGCGATGCAATATCTGACTTAACAGCCGCCATTGCCGCAATCGGCTCTGGAATTTCTGACATTGCAAAAGCGGCTTTGCTTGCGTGTTTCCGGCATGTAGCATGGACGGACGAGCACGGGCAGACCTACTATGATGCCCTTGAAAGTGCTTTATACGCAGACCAGTATCCTAAGATTACGGCAACTTTTAACCCAGGCACGAATATCATTTATACAGATGATGCGCTCAGTACGCTGAAACAATACCTGACAGTTAAGCATTATGAGAGTGCAAGCGATAGTGGGATAACGGTATCAGCCAATGACTACACACTGACCGGAGTACTGACCGAAGGAACAAGCACAATTCGCGTGTCGTATAACGATCTGACAACGGCATTTACCATCAATGGAGTGGTTGATTTCTATAATACGTGGTCGTGGTCTATTGGGGGTGGGACTTTGCAAAAGGTTGTTGGAAGTGTTGACCCAAATCAGTCAGATACAACTATGTATCCTTCCCGAATATTAGCAAGTATTATTAATAACAAAAGACGAACATATCCGGTATTACGTGGTAGGGCACCTTATTATGAGGAACGCAAAACAGGTGTCGCAACAATGTATTACCCTGTACCTGTCCCTCTGAACGCAAATCATGTAAAAATCACAATGATGCCTACTGGCCAATATATCTATATGAATACTGTGCCATATGACCATGTAAATAATAAATATTTGGATGCTGTGTCAGCTAACCGGGTAACGTGGACACAGCTGACAAATGGGTACATAGAAAAAGACCTTATTTGGTACAACGGTATGCAGCTGTTTGTCGTCATTAATACCAAGTATGATAGTGCCGGACAAAGCTATCCAGTTGAGCCAACAAATATGAGTATAGAATTTAGCGAGGTGTAAGAAATGGGGAAATTTTACGACTATCAAGGGAAATGTATTTTTGAACCATATATTACGCCTGAAGAATACGGGGCCGTTGGAAATGGGGTAGATGATGATTCAAACGCAATCCAGAACGCAGTTGATAATAAAGGGCTTGTGTTGTTTTCACCCGGCAAAAATTACAAAGTTGTTTCAACAATACGATTAAAAAAAGATACTGTTCTCGACTTGAATGGTGCAACCATTACAAGTGCAAACAAACATCTGTTTTTTAACTTTCTTTCGTCAGACACGTTTACTGCACACAACGGAAATGGCAATATCGCTATAAAAAATGGCACAATTATCGGCGGGGCGATTTCTTTCGGTCATGGTGACGGTATTACCATCGAAAATGTAACCTTTAAAGATTCGATCAATGACCATTTTCTTGAAATCGCAGGTTGCAAAAATTATGCTGTCAGAAATTGTAAATTTATCGGTATGGCAGACGTTCAAACCTCGGTGTACGAATACATCAATGTTGACCCTGTGACACATGCCGCCTTTCCTTGGCTGGCAGATGGCTCAGCATTTTATGACGGTGCAAAAAATGATTGTATATTTATCGACAGCTGTTATTTTTCGCTTGGGACGGGCAATTATGAATATGGGTTTAATGCATTTGGAGTTCACGGGGTTGCAGGACAATCTGTAAAACATAAGAACATAAGATTAACAAATAATAAAGTTCTTGGTTTTACTGGTTGTGGATTCCGTATCAACGACATGGAAAATGTGTTTATCGCAAACAATGACATTCGTGTTGCGGGAGACGGAATCCGCGTGGGTGATGTGGGACAAAGCACGGATGTAATTATCAAAGGGAATGTTATTATTGCATCAGGAACGGCGATTACGAAAGATAATAGCAGCACAGTATTTCAGGCGGCAGATAACGACATTAATCCGACATTCTCATAATGATTAGCCAATGTTCACACTTTACTTTGAATCACACCATATCCCCTCAACATTCTGTATCCATTGCCGGAAGGATGACCTTGCGTTATTGGATACAGATGGGCAATAGAAAAGTTTCAAAAGGCGGCTTAGATAAGTCGCCTGCGCCCGCAGGATGTTAATAAATAATTTGCTTTTTACCACATTTTAAGTTATATTAAAAGTGACAAAGCATAAATTATAACTTAAAGGCGGTAATACTATGAACATACTTGCTGTTATACCAATCATAATATCCATAATCACTCTTTTATTCAGCCTCTATGTATTTATTAGCAGTAATAATAAAACCAGCACAACAGAATTAACTACTGTAATAGTCAAACTTGAAAACATAGGTTCTGGTATTGCTGACATAAAAGCTGAGATAGGAACTATTAAAAAAGACCAAAGAGAGGACCACGACAGGCTTATCAGATTAGATGAATCTTTGGAAAGTGCTTGGCATAGAATAAACAGCATAGAAAAGAAAATATGTACCAAAAATGCAGATATATGATTTTACTGTTCCTGAACTAAATCGCCTACGAGAATTATGTAATTTCTCAGATGCGGAACTTGAATATTTTAATTTAAGAGCAAAGCATAAATCTAATGTAGAAATAGCCTTGACTATGCATGTTTCAGAGGGTCAAGTATCAAAATTAGCCAGAAAAGTCAAAGATAAGATAAAACGAATAATTAAATATCTGTAAAGTTTTTGTAGAATTTTTGAAGAGACTTCGTACAAGTTACGGAGTCTCTTTTTTGTTACGCTAAAAATATAAACGAGGTGAAAATTATGCAAGACATTTCTACAGAACTGCATTGGATTATGTTAGAGCATCACTGTTCACCGATGCAGGCTCTTTATATCTTATCTACTGAGGTAGTTAAAAATGGCGTATGTGATATTCAACCCAAATCCGACAAGAAAACTTGTGGGAGACTGTGTAATTCGTGCGATTTCAAAAGCAATGAACCGTCAATGGGAAGATGTATATCTTGACATTATGGTTCAGGGATTCGCCATGCACGATATGCCATCATCTAATGATGTTTGGGGTACATATTTAATGAATCACGGCTTTAAACGCTATATCATTCCTGACTCTTGCCCTAATTGTTATACAGTAAGACATTTCTGTGAAGATAATCCAGATTTAACAGGCATATTAGCAACTGGCACTCACGTAATAGCTGTTGAACGCGGCAATTATTACGATACATGGGACAGTGGTGATGAAGTTCCTATTTATTACTGGAGAAAGGAGAATTAAATGGCTTATAACAATGGATTTCCAATAACATATCAACAAATGTATCCACAATATGTTCCCTCGTCATTTCAGCCCCAAATGATGCAGCAACAGCCTCAAATGACTCAACCAGTCAATGATACAGGCATATTGTGGGTTCAAGGTGAAGCAGGCGCAAAATCTTGGGCTGTTGCTCCTGGCAAAAGCGTAATGTTGATGGATAGTGAATCTAACACTTTTTATATCAAATCTTCTGATAATAGTGGTATGCCTATGCCGCTTAGAGTCTTTGATTATACAGAGCGTACACAGTTGACTCAACCAGTCAATACAATTCAGCATGAACAAATTGATACTTCCCAGTTTATTACAAAAGAGGAATTAGAAAAGCGGCTCAGTGAATTTGTACAAAGAAGTGAGGTAGAGTAATGGCTAATCAATTATTCAATATGTTAGGCGGACAAAATCAAATAAATCCGATGACTAATTTAGTCAATCAGTTAAATCAATTCAGACAATCTTTCTCTGGCGACCCAAAACAGCAAGTACAACAACTTCTTAATTCAGGTCGTATGTCACAGAATCAATATAATCAACTTTCCCAAATGGCAACTCAAATTCAAAATATGCTAACCAAACATTGATACAAAACCGTGGCCAAGGTTTCAGTATAAATAATTTTCACGAAAGGAGTTAAAGTTATGTCTTTAACAGAAGGAAATGGAGGTAATGATATGGTTATGCCTGTAGCCCCTATGTATGGCGGTGGCGGTTCTGGCTTCGGCGGCTGGGGCGATTCAAACGGTTGGTGGATTATACTGCTGTTTCTCTTTGCTCTTGGCGGCTGGGGTAATGGCTTCGGCGGAGGCTATGGTGGAGGCGGTGCTATGCCTTACATTATGAGCAACACTACTAATGCAGATGTTCAGCGTGGATTCGACCAGCAAGCAGTTATGTCTGGGATTTCAGGATTACAGAGTGGTATTTCTGGACTTTCTACTCAACTTTGCAACTCTACCGCAGACATTCAGCAATCCCTCTGCAACGGTTTCGCAGGAGTTAATGCAACAGTTAGTTCTGGATTCGCTAATGCTGAGACAGCGGCGAACGCTCGTCAACTGGCAAGTATGAATCAGGCATTTGGCGCACAGACAGCTATGATGCAGGGCTTTAATACCCTGGGTTCACAGTTCGCAGATTGTTGCTGTGAGAACAGACTCGGTCTTGCAGACCTGAAATATACCGTAGCCACTGAGAACTGTGCTGACCGCACACAATCTTTAATGAACACCCGTGACATTATTGATTCTCAGACTCGTGGTACTCAGGCAATTATTGACAAACTTTGCCAGCTTGAACTTGATGGTGTTAAAGGACAGCTTGCTCAGGCCCAGAGAGATAATGTTGACCTTCAAAATCAGCTCAACATGGCTAATCTTGCCGCTTCTCAGACTGCACAGAACGCATTTATCGCTCAGGGATTCTCCAATGAGGTTGATGCTCTGTACAACAGACTGAATAGTTGTCCCGTTCCCACTACGCCTGTTTACGGCAGAACCCCTATCTTCACATGTAATAACAATGGTTGCGGCTGTGGATGCGGTAATAACTTCTAAGAAAGGAGTGCGCTATGGCTTGTGAATTTTTGTATAATCCTATCCAGGAGGTCGCTTTAAATGCGCCCATTCTGTTTGATACATCTATTCCTTGTTCTCGTGGTAATATTTACCATGAGAATAATACAGGGAATTTTATTCTTAAAGGCGCATCTTCTAATAGCGGTTGTTGCAATCAATTTGCACAGTATCAGGTCACCTTCAATGGGAATATTGCTATTCCCGAAGGTGGCACTGTTACGCCGATAGCTGTTGCGTTGGCTGTGAATGGGGAACCTCGTCTTACAAGTCGGGCAATCTTCACGCCTGCGGCCGCAGAAGATTTTGGAAACGTAACTTCCACTGCAATCATTAAAGTGCCCCGTTGTTGCTGTTTTAGTCTGTCTGTAGATGCAGTTCCGGCTACTACTGACCCGACAGTAACACCCGCACCGATAATTGAAGTGCAAAATGCAAATTTAACCATAACAAGAATAGCGTGAAAGGAGGTATGTTGCAATGGAATTAAATAAGCACTATGAAGCACTTAAAGAAATTCTTGATGACCAGATAAAGAAGATTGTCAAGAAAGGCGACATTACTCCGCAAGAACTTGACAGCTTATATAAAGCATCTGCCATTGTGCTTGATTTAGAAACTGAAAAAGCTATGAAAAAAGCCGAACATGAGCAGATGGGCGGTCAGAGTCAAGATTATTCACGCAGAATGTCTCGTGGTAGTTATGAAAGAGGACAGTCTAATCACTATCCTTGGTTCATGTATCAAAATGACGGTCAGTCTAATAATATGAGCAATCATGGCAACTCTTATGCACCAGTCTGGAATCAAGGCATAGAAGATAAATCTATGCACGAAGTCCACTCTAATGACAGTCGTAATACATACGATGCGGCTTATGATGGAGCATATAGGGGCAGTTATGAAGGTTCTTATGACGGCTCTTATGGTGGTAGCTATGACGGCAGTTATGATGCATCTAATGACTATTCTGGTCGCAGAGGTCGTGATGCAAGAGGTCGTTATACCAGTCGTGATAATAGAGGATACAGTCGTGCAATGGATAAACAACGCATGATTGGAAAACTCGAAGATATGATGGATGACGCACCATCTGAGAAGGAACGCAGAGCATTACAGCAATGTGTAACTAAACTGGAACAGCAGTAAATATGCGGGAGTATATTATGAATCTCAAAGAAGTGAATGAAGCTATTAATGAGCTTTTAAACAGCTCCCTGACGCTCTCTAATGCACGCAACTTATCAGCCCTTATAGTTGTACAGTCTTACTTGCAAAACGCAATACAGAGCGAGCCAGACAGCTTAAAACAAGAGTTAAATGATATACTCCCCAGATACAAAGAATACTGCGAAGTAAAACAACGATACCAACGCAATCAAGCGTCGGATGATGAGCTAATAATTGCTCTACGGCGTGTTTGTAAAGAGGTAAAAGAGTTTCTTCTTATACTATATCAAAATACAGATATGCAAATTGAGCGAACAATGCTAAAAAATATGGTATCAGAAGTACGAGAGGCTATTTAGTCTCTCGTATTTTTTTGAAAAAATGCTTGCATTTATCACAAATATGTGATACTATGTTTACAGATAGAAAAACAGCAGTCAGTAATGACAGAAAGGAACGCTATGAAAAATTTGAAAGTGTTGGTAGAAGATTGCAAAGATATTCTCAATGATTTGGGAATTAATTATGGACCTATTGCATCTGTTACTGTAAATAGTAGACTCACAGCATGTTGGGGAAGATGCAAGTATAATAAACGAACTGGTTATTATACTATTGAATTTTCTTCTCGCCTTATGAAAGAAGATATTGACTATGAAGCTACAATGAATACAGTTATTCACGAATTTCTTCATGCCGGTCCTAATCGCATGTGTCATACAGGCGAGTGGAAGAGACTTGCAGAGCTTGTGAATAAAGAGTATCCGCAGTTCAATATCTGCCGTTGTACTTCTGGTGAAGAAAAGGGTGTTGCAAACAGAGTAATTGAACGCAACAATTATATCGTTCGATGCCCTGAATGCGGCAGAGAGTATAGATATGCAAGAGCAGGTAAAATTGTTAAAGCTCTGAGAAGAAATGCGAACAGTTGTACATGTGCTTGCGGTAATAATAGACTGATTCTGATTGAGAGGTAATATGAGAGTTTTAGTAGATGAGATGCCAGAAGAGAAAAAAGAGTGTCCATTTTTTGTAGGCACATGCTACATTAACGGTGCTACAACTATCAAAAAGTATTGTAGAATCACAAAAAAGGTTTGCGATTTAAATACAAGAACTGGTTGTAGAACAACTTGTAGCGGTTTATCAACAATTACAGACGATAGGGTGATGCGATATGATTAATGTAAGAATAGCCAAAGCAAAGAAGTGCTATGATATGGAATCTGCTTTCTCTGTATATATTACTTTTGATTATGACCAGAGGATAGTAGATGCTGTAAAAGCTCTTCCGCAGAGATTTTACAATGCTGATAAGAAAGAGTGGGAAGCTCCGCTCCCTGCTCTGAAAACAGTAGTCGATACTCTTCCGATGTTTGATTTTGATATTACTGGACCGTATATCAATCTGACAGAAGAGAAACCAGTTGCAGAGATTCCTGCCAATTTCAATTTCAAGACAAAACCATTTAAGCATCAGATTGAAGGTTTTGAATACGGTCTCGCTAACAATCGTTGGCTTCTTGGTGATGAGCAGGGTCTTGGTAAGACTAAACAAGTCATTGATATTGCAGTGGCTAAAAAGTTACAGAAAGGTTACAAACACTGCCTTATTATCTGCGGTGTCAACGGTCTGAAATGGAACTGGGTTAATGAAGTGCATACTCATTCTAATGAAGATGCTTGGATTCTTGGTCAGAGATTCAAAGGCAGAAAGATTTCTATCGGCAGTACAAATGACAAACTCTATGACCTGAAACATGTTGATAGCATTTCTCCGTATTTTCTTATTACGAATGTAGAGACAATGAGGAATGAAGATTGTGTCAAAGAGATTCAGAAACTATGCAAAAATGGCACAATCGGTCTTGTCGCAATCGACGAAATCCACAAGGCGAAAAACCCAGCAAGTCAGCAGGGCAAAGGTATTCTCAAGATTCAGCCAGAGTGTAGAATTGCTATGACTGGTACTCCTCTTATGAACAATCCATTTGATTTATTCATCATTCTCAAATGGCTCGGCTATGAAGGTCACTCATTCTCTGCATTTAAGAATCATTACGCTATGTATGGTGGTTTCGGCGGATATGAAGTTGTTGGCTATCGTTATCTTGATGAATTACAGAAACAGCTTGACAGTATCATGCTCCGCAGACTGAAAAATGATGTTCTCGACCTTCCTGAGAAAACTCACATTGATGAATATGTGGATATGACACCTAAGCAGGCACAGATTTATAGGGAAATTAGTTCTGAAATCAGAATGAATATTGACCAGATTAAAATGGCTAATAATCCTCTTGCAGAGCTTATCAGAATGAGACAAGCAACAGGTTATACAGGTATTCTTTCTTCTACTGTTAAGGAGTCTGCTAAACTTGACAGAATGGAAGAGCTTGTAGAAGAAGCTGTTCAGAACGGAAAGAAAGTTGTTATCTTCTCTAATTGGGCGCAAATGGTCGATGCGATATTTGATAGACTTGAATTTAAGGGCTACGGAACATCTGTTATTAAAGGAGATGTAAAAGATGAGTTGAGACAATTTATTGTAAATAAATTTCAAGAAGATGATGCTTGTAAAGTTCTTGTAGGCACTATCGGTGCTATGGGTACTGGGCTTACTCTTACTGCAGGAACAGTAGAAATCTTCATGGATGAACCGTGGAATCGTGCAAATAAGGAACAAGCAGAGGACCGCTGTCACAGGGTTGGCACTACTGAAAACATTACTATCTATACTATTTTATGTAAAGACACTATTGACGAACGTATCCATGAGCTTGTAGAGCGCAAAGGTCAAATGGCCGATGCTCTCGTAGATGGAAAGATTAATATTGATAAGGGTGCAATGCTTGACTTCCTGCTTAGTTGACATTAACATATTGACACATGTTTTATATGTGTGTTATAATGTATTTATAACAGAATCGAGGTGATGATGCGGAGGTGATGTAAGTGAGTAATAACCAAGGTCTGTTAAGACTGGAAGAAGTTGCTGTTCTTGTTGGTGTATCGTTTAAAACAATAAATTCGTGGTATGCTTTTAAGCGTATGCATCCTGACAACGAATACGCTAAAATGCTTCCTGATTATATACAAGCTGGACCAAGACAAACAAGATACTGGCATAAAGAAGATATTTGGAAATTTGTTCAATATCATCATTCTATTCCCCAAGGACGAAACGGTGTTATGGGAGATGTAACACAAAAGTATTATAGAAAGGAGAAAAATGGAACTGAAAACACTGGACAGTCTGATACCTCAATATGCGGAGAACAAGAGTAAGCAGGATGAAATTAAAAAACTTTGCGATAAGGAGAACGCAGAGATTAAATCAATCATGCAAAACTTTGCTCTGCCGAAATATATAGCAGGCGAGTATAAAGCAACCTATACCATTCAAAAGCGTGGGAGCGTAAATGAGGAGATGTTGTTAGATATACTTAAACGCTATGGAGAATGTGAAGGTATAATCAAAACTAAAGAGTATATAGATTTTGATGCACTTGAACGTGCCATCTATAATAATCTTATACCTGAAGATGTACTGCATCAGATGGATGCGGCTACAACTATAAAAGAAGTTCCTACACTTAAAGTGTCAAAAGTAAAAACAAAATGAAATACCTACGTTTAATTTGTATAGGATTTACTTTACTGATAACTACTATGTTAGTGGCTATAACTGCAATATCCACAGCAGTTATATATGATGAATGCCTAAGAGAGGAGGAGAGATGAAAACAACAACAATCAGAGCGACCAGCAGAATCAGCACAAAGATTAGGGATACATTTTATACTTTTGAATACTGCGAAGAGCGGCAGATTGAAGAAGGTGACAATCTGGAAGAAGTAAGAGCAAATCTTTGGAAAACATGTAATGCAGAAGTAGATAACCAAGTTGAAGAAACTTTAGAAATATATAAAAAAAATAATTTAAAAAACACTTGATTTCTGTTATAATATGTGATACTATTAAATAGTCGAAAGGCATAAGTCATCTTAGGTATCCTCCATATATGCTAATGATGTTAGCCACACAAGTGCGAGTCGTGTGCAAATACAACTTAATATCTTGTTTGGCTACAAAAAAGCTACTATCTTTGCTCGCACCACTGATAGTAGCTTTTTTGTTTATAGGGAGTAAATAATGAACGCAGTAGCAAAACTTCTTAGTACCGATGGATTTATACAAGTAAATAAAACACTCATTAAAAAAGTGGGACTACATGAAGCTATCCTTATCGGTGAACTTTGCGCAGAGTATAATTATTGGGAAGAGCGTGACATGTTAGATGGCGGCTATTTTTATTCTACCAGAGATAATATAGAAGAGAATACTGGACTATCTGAACATTATCAACGAAAAGCACTTTCCACCTTATATGAACTCGGAATAATACTTATAGAAAAAAGAGGACTTCCCGCTAAAAATTACTATAAGATTAATTTTGATGTCTTGTTGTCTGTAATAGAAGAATCAAGTTGTCAACGCCGTAGACAACAAGACACTGAATCTGTGAACTTAAATAATAATAAACAAACAAAAATAAAGGAAAAAGAAAAAAATTCTTCTAAAGAAGAATTACATTCTCAGAAATTTCAATTCGGTAAACAATCAAAACCTAAGAAAGCAAACTTGTATACTAAATGTGTGGATATGATAAATGATTTTACAGATAATGAAATGATTAGGTCTGATTTACATGATTATCTTTATCTGTTAATGGAAATGCGAAAAGACGGAAAACCATTTTATACCAATACGTGGAAGGGGTTGTTACGCAAACTTAAAGAGATTTCATCTGATCCTAATATACAGCATGATTCCATTCTTTATAGTATGCAGAAAGGCTATATTGGATTCTATGACCCAAAAGATAGAAACTTTTCATCTAAACCTACTGATGTAAGAAAAGGAAAAGCGTGGGAAGAAGGTTTATCGTGCGAAACATATACGGAAGAAGAAAAGCGAGAAATTGATAGGCAAACAGCAGAACGAGAGGCAATGGGTGAACAAGTATGGTATTGAGAAAAGAAGATTGTTGGTATCGTGAAGTATGCACTTACGAACCATGTGCTAATTGTGTTCGTTATGTAGAGATGAAATATCTTATGGAACACAGCGGTCTTTCTAAAAAGCGTCAGAAACCTATAAAATTAAACGGTGTTTATGACCAGAGGGCATTTGAACTGCTCAATGATATTCGCCTTGATATTGTAAATTTTGTTGAGAACGGAGAATCACTTTATCTTTACAGTGAACATACTGGAAATGGTAAAACAAGTTGGTCTATAAAGTTGCTTCTCAGATATTTTGACCAGATATGGGCAGGAAACGGATTCAGAAGAAGAGGATATTTTATTCATGTTCCTGCATTTTTGAATAAGGTGAAGAATTTTGAAAATGCCGCACTGCGACAAAAGTTACTGCATATTTTAACAACCGTTGATTTAGTTGTCTGGGATGATATTGCAAGCACAAAGTTATCGGATTATGATATACAGCAGTTACTTATGATTGTTGACCAGAGAATTGCAGATGGTCTTGCTAACATTTATACTGGTAATATTACGAGCAGAGACAAGTTAGAGATAGCACTTGGCGATAGACTTGCAAGTAGAATTTGGAACACATCAACACTTGTTGAGTTTAAAGGCAAAGACAGGAGAGAAGAATGGTAAGCCTCCAAATAATATCGAAGATTTTAGCTACAAAAGATTCTTCTATACTGGAAGATAATTTATTAACAAGAGATTTTTTCGTCGGCTATGAAAATGAATATGATTTTCTTGTACAGCATGAAAAAGAGTATGGAAGTGTTCCAGATAAAGTAACATTTTTATCAAAGTTTCCAGATGTTGAACTTGTTGAGGTTACAGAATCAGATAGGTATCTTGTAGATACAATAAGAGAGGAGTATTTATACTATAAATCTGTTCCAGTGGTTCAGAAAATAGCAGAGCTTTTAAAGACAGATTCTAATGCCGCCGCTGAGTATATGATTAATGCTGTGAAAGAATTACAGCCTCAATATAGATTGGGCGGTGTAGATATTATTTCACAAGCGGAAGAAAGATATAAACAATTTATAGATAGAAAGGAAAATCAAGACGAATGGTTCTTTACTACAGGCTTTGAAGAGTTAGATGATTTGATTCATGGTATTCAAAGAGAAGAGGAACTGTTCGTCATTTTTGCACGTACAAACCAAGGAAAGTCGTGGGTGCTTGAAAAGATTTGTACTCATATATGGGAAATAGGGTTTAATGTAGGATATATATCTCCTGAAATGGGGTCAAACAGTGTGGGATATAGATTTGATACTCTGTATAGAAATTTCTCAAATAGAGGATTAATGTGGGGTAAAGATGATATAGATGCCGAAGAATACTTAAAATACATAAATACTCTAAAAACCACTAAAAATAGATTTATTACAGCAACTCCACCAGATTTTGATAGAAAAATAACCATCACAAAACTGAGAAATTGGGTTAAAGAGTATAAAGTAGATATACTTGCAATAGATGGTATTAAATATTTGTCAGATGAAAGATATAAACGTGGAGATAATCTTACTACATCATTGACAAATATTAGTGAAGATTTGATGGCACTATCAATAGAGCTTCGTATTCCTGTTTTAGTAGTAGTGCAGTCAAATAGAAGCGGTGTAGTAGCAGATGATGAAGATGATACACCAGACCTTGAATCTATTAGAGATAGTGACGGTATATCTCATAATGCATCTAAAGTGTTGTCATTAAGGCAGACAAAAGATGGTATATTAAAAATGGGTATAAAGAAATCAAGATTTGGTTCAGTAGGTGGTAAATTAAATTATCAATGGGATATAGATACAGGAGAATTTGTCCACATCCCAGCAGAAGATGATGCAGAACCAAAAGAGCGTACTGAAAGAAAAGTTCGGGAGATAAGAAAGAATGTAGTAAAAGATAAAGAGGATACATTTTAGTTGTTGACAAACATTAGATTACATGTTACAATATAAGAGTAAAAAGCAGTAAACACTATAGTAATTACAGAAAGGAGAATAATATGGAAAATAGAGATGCGATGATTATTTGTAATCAGAAGGCAGCAAATGAACTAATTGCTCAGGATGAAAATTTTAAGCAGGTTATTTGTATTTGTCTTTGGTTAGATGATGATGATGCAATTTTAGTTGTAGATAAAGCTGAATGGAATAAGTTAGTAGATTCTGGTAAGGTTTATGCAAGAAGTGAAGTTGCTGGAGTTACAAAGATTAAAGAGGAGAATTATGATTCCACAGATTAATACTGTAGAGACCGGTAGTAATATTAAGAAATTAATGACTGATAACGGGTTAGTTATCCGGGATATTCAAAATATTATGGGATTTTCTACGCCGCAAGCTATCTACAAGTGGATTCATGGCAAGTCTATCCCTACAATCGACAATTTGGTGATTCTTGCTTGTTTATTCGGCTGTGGTATAGATGATATTCTTATTATAGAGAGAGGAGAATAAGGTGGATACAAAGAAATATATAATCGAAATACCAGACAACACTGCATGGCTACAGTGGGTTAAAGTTTCTGATAAAGACGGGCACGTTTGCTTTGATTTTAAAGACCCAGAAGATTTGACACCCTACACCGAACTCGATTTGGAGCAGGTGCGGAAGGAAGCGTATCAGCAGGGATATACTGACGGATGCAAAAAACATGAGGTTGAAATACACGCAATAGCATATGCAAAGGGGATAGAAGATGGATACCAGAAGGGCCTCAATGATGCGTGGGATACGGCGAGGAAGATTCTTTTATCAAAAAAAGATGGTGGTCTGCTTGAGTATGATGAAAGGAAAGCAGTGTTCGGCTATGGAAATTATTTCTTGGTATTAAAGAAATGTTCCGCATCCGAGGCCATAGAAAAAATTAGGCAGTATGAGCAGGAACAGGAAAAAATCAAGGTCGGGAATGAAGTAGACGGTAAGTGTGGTAGAGGCATAATCACAAAGATAAGCGACGATGGTGACCACTTTAATGTTATGTGGGAAAACGGTTCGACTGGTTATTACATGAGAGAAGATTTTAAAAAGACGGGCAGACACTTTTCCGAGATTGCTGAAGTCCTGCGGAAGATGCAGGAGGAAAGGGAAAAATAATGAACAGACTTGACGATGTAATAGCAGATGTGGCTTATATCCTCGATACACTGATGATGTATCGTAACATTACGTATACAGGAAACTGCAATTCATGTAAAAACAAGAACTGTCAGTGGAAACTGAAACCTGGACAGCTTATGAGGTACAACTGCCCACACTATAAAGCGGAGGAAAAATGATTACAGGGAGTACATTACTCGATGCAATTGCTTTCGTGGCACTTGGATGGTGCATTGCGTTCCTTCTGCTCCCGATAGGGCAGTGGATTGATTACAAGCGAGATTGCAAGAAGCACGGCAAGAGACAAGCCGATGAAATTAGGAGAAGGTGGCGATGACTGATTATATCAGTAAGCAGGATGTGTTGAATCTGCCACAGAGTATTGAAAGAAATCTCCGTGGCGAAATCGTGGAAAGAAGTATTGATGTAAAGGGCATTGAGGCACTCAAACCTGCCGATGTTATTCCAATAAAGTGGATACAAAAGAAAATAGATAAAAGTATAGGAATGGAACATGCGATGTGGTCTAAACTTCTTAGAATATGGGAAAACGAACAATTACGTAAATACGTAAGGAACTTAAAAGATGATAATAAATGACGTACAATTTAATTGTTCTCTTGAGGATATATTGACCGAATTAGTCAGTCAACTACGAGCCAATAATATTCCACTCATAGCGAAGCAAAGAGATAGTGGAGAGCATATTCAGATTACATGTCCTTATCATTCTAATGGAATGGAAAGAAAGCCGTCTGCGGGATTGAGAAAAAGTGATGGAATATTTCACTGTTTTGCATGTGGAGAAATACATACTTTACCAGAAGTAATATCTCATTGTTTCGGGCATGATGAAGATTTAATAGGAACATGGGGTTGGACATGGCTAATTCGTAATTTCACGATGGTTCAATATGAAGATAGAAAGGATATACAGTTAGATTTCGATAGAGGTTTTACTGAGTCGAAAAAAAATTATGTTAGTGAGGATGAATTAGACAAATATCGTTATTATCATCCTTACATATTAAATAGAGGTATATCAAAGAAAATAGTGAATTTATTTGATGTGGGATATGATAAAGATAGTCAAACCTGCACGTTTCCAAATTTAGATAAAGAAGGTAATTGTTTATTCGTAGCAAGACGAAGTGTGAAAACTAAATTTTTTCAATATCCACCAAATGTTCAAAAAGAAGTTTATGGTATATATCAACTGTATCAGTTAAATAAATTTCCAAAAGAAGTTTATATTACAGAAAGTATGATTGATTGTTTGTATTTATGGACATTTAATAAATATGCGTGCGCCCTTAATGGACTTGGAAATTCTATTCAGTTTGAGCAGTTAAATAATATGCCATGTCGTAAGTTTATATTAGCTACTGATTCAGATAGGGCGGGTATTCAAGCACGAAAGAGGTTAAGAAATAATATAAAGAATAAACTGATAACAGAAGTTATTTTACCTCGCGGCAGAAAAGATATAAATGAGTGTTCACCTGATGAAATAGAGAATCTTATTGAAGTTTTTAATTGACCATGTTATAATATTACTCGTAAAGAGGTCGAGACTTTACATTACTGAAATTTGCTAAGAACGCTTGTGGTCTAAAAGTGTATGCTCGACCCATACACTCCACAAGCG
This sequence comes from Paludibacteraceae bacterium, assembly GCA_045113275.1. Taxonomy (GTDB): domain Bacteria; phylum Bacteroidota; class Bacteroidia; order Bacteroidales; family Paludibacteraceae; genus UBA1181. Next base: position 18,521 of record JBGUIU010000309.1, on the reverse strand, counting down.
TTTTTATATTTTAAGGGGTGATATTATGCAAGAAATTTGGGCAGATATTCGAGGTTACGAAGGATTATATCGGGTAAGTAATTTAGGTAGAGTTAAATCTTTAGAACGTGTTACTATATCTAAAAACGGTAAGCGTTATACTTGTCAAGAATTGTGTTTGAGATTCGGAAATATTAAAGGGTATAAATTTGTAGTGTTACGAAAGGATTGTAAGAGCCATCAAGTGTTAGTACATAGATTAGTAGCGCAAGCATTTATACCAAACCCAGATAATCTGCCAGAGGTAAACCATAAAGATGAAAATCCATCTAATAATTGTGTCGAGAATCTTGAATGGTGTACTCATAAATATAATTCAAATTATGGAACGGCAAAAATAAGAATGGTTGAATCTAAAAAACGAAACGGAACATTAAATGGTTGGACATTATCAGAAGAAAGAAAAATACAAATTAGTAAATCTTTACTGGGACATAGTGTTAGTTTGGAAACAAGAGAAAAATTACGAAACCATAATTTAGGTAAAAAGATAGGTAAGCATAAAAAGAAGTTGATATAACAGAGTATTTCTTTCCAGAAGGAAGAAAAGATGCTAATGATTGCACTAAAGAAGAATTGCTCAATTTGAAAAAATACTATTGACAAACATTATGATACATGTTAATATAGAAGAGTCGAAAGACGAGTGAAACAGTAAAACAGTAAAACACGAAAGGATTAATTTATGGGTGCATTTAAAGCGAACGAAGATATGGACCATTATGGTGGTCAAGGTTCAGCAGGATTCTTTTCTCTAAAAGATGATAAAGATACTGCGAGAGTACGTTTTATGTACAGTGGCATTGAAGATGTGCAAGGTTATGCTGTACATGAAGTGAAAATTGATGATAAGCGAAGGCTTGTTAATTGTCTGAGAGATTACAGACAGCCGCTTGATGTTTGTCCGTTTTGTAGAGAACACAAAGCGCAACAGGTAAAATTGATGGTCCCGCTCTATAATATTGATGCCGATAAGGTACAGATTTGGGAGCGTGGTAAGAAGTTTATGAATAAGCTCTCATCGGTATGTAGTAGATATAGTAGTGCTACTACACCTCTTTGCTCACATATTTTTGATGTTGAGCGCAACGGTAAAAAGGGCGACCAGGCTACTACATATGAGCTGTACGAAGTTGAGAGTGATGGTACGCCGCTTGCTGATTTGCCTGAAATTCCTGACCCGCTCGGCAGTATTATTCTCGATAAGTCAGCGGATGATATGGATTTTTATCTTGAAAATGGATATTTTCCTCCTGATGGCGATGAAGATGATGAAGTTCCTGTTCGTAGACGAGAAAGTAGGGAGTATGAGGAAGCTCCAAGACGTAGAACACCTCGCGGTAGAGATGTTTATTAATTGAATAAATTGTCGGCACTCGTCCTCCAGTACAAATAAACAATGTTATATGTTGGTTTTGTGACTCTCTTTTTTAACATATAGTCGGCAATAAGGAGAATAATATGCCTTTATTTAGTATTCCAAAGCGGGCAGGAAGAGAGCAAGATAATAAACTTGCTAAAAAATCGAATACAAGTAGAAAAGCACAAACAACTGTCCGAGGTGGAAATTCACTATTAGCTAAAATCAATCAGATAAAAGCTATGGTTGAAAAAAATCTCGGACAGTTTAAGGATGAGTATGTAATTATACGCACTGAGGAGACACTACATAAGTATTTTATATGGTGCGTAGATAATGGTGTAGTTGCAATAGATACAGAGACAACTGGTCTTGACCCTATTCTTGATAGTATTGTTGGTTTGTGTTTATATACACCAAATCATAAGCCTGCATATGTCCCTATTAATCACACTTCTTATGTAACTGGTGCAAGAGTAGATAATCAATTAACTGAACAGCAGGTAGCGAATCAGTTTAATATGTTGATAAAGCATCATCCAGACATTATCATGTTCAACGCCAAGTTCGATATGCGGGTAATCAGAAATCAACTTAGTATAAAAGATATTTATTGCACTTGGGATACATATCTTGCGGCGAGATTAATGAATGAGAATGAAGAATCCAATAAGTTAAAAAAGTTGCATAATAAGTATGTACTTGACGGTAAGGGTGACGCATTTTCATTTGATGAATTGTTTAATGGTATACCAGCAGATAAGATTCCTATTGATACGTTTTATCTTTATGCGGCACATGATGCTATTATAACCTATGAATTATATAAGTATCAGAAACAGTTTATGTATTATGATAGAACGTGTGACGGTGGTGCAAGAAATGGAATGAATGGCGTATCATGGGTATTTTTTAATATAGAAATGCCGTGCATAAAAGTTGTGTGTGATATGGAAGATAATGGAATAAAGTTTGATTTTGACTATAATCAGTTCCTTAAAGACAAATATCATGCACTATTAGAAGATAGGGTAGAACAGTTTAATAAAATCTGTGATACATATGCGGAAGATATAGAAGCGTATAGAAGAAAGATGGGTGTGAATTGTAAGCTCGATGACCCTATCAATATTAAATCTTCCACACAGCTTGCTATTCTTCTCTATGATATTATGGGTTGTGAAGTTCCTGTAGATAAGAAAACAAAGAAAGAAGTAAGAACAACAAATGAAGCGACATTGAAAAGTATGGATAATCCAGTAGCAAAAGCAGTATTAGATTATAGAGAGTTTTCTACTATTGTAGATACTTTTATAGATAAACTGCCTAATTGTGTGAATCCTAAAGACGGTCGTATTCATTGTAGCTTTAATCAGTATGGAGCGAGAACTGGAAGATTCTCTTCTGAGAATCCTAATATGCAGAATATACCATCGCACAATAAAGATATTAGAAAGATGTTTGTTGCTACAAATGAGGAAAAGTTAGTATCAACAGATACACAACAATTTGTAGTAGATAGATGGTGTGAAGTAGAATGTGCTGATAAGTGGAAATATGCTGACAAAATTATTGTAGGTGATGAATTGTTACTTGATGATGGTTCTTGTGTAAATGTTGTAAGTGTTAGTGTTCAACAGGATAAAGTTGTTATTGATTTGAGGTAAAAAATGAGTTTAGAGTCAGTATTAAATAGTTTACCAGATTTTAAATCTGATGAAATAATTAAATCTTTTATTAAGGGATATTCTATTATAAATAGAGATATGTATAAACGTCCTATTTGCTCTATTTCAGGTGGGTCAGATAGTGATATTATGCTTGATTTAATATACAGAATAGATGAACAAAAGAAAGTAACGTATGTTTGGTTTGACACAGGATTAGAATATAAAGCCACAAAGGAACATCTGAAATATCTTGAGAGTAGATATGGTATAGAAATCCGTAGAGAGAGAGCAATAAAACCTATTCCTGTTTGTACGAGAGAGTATGGACAACCATTTTTAAGTAAGTATGTATCTTATATGATACAACAGTTGCAAGATGTTAATTTTAGTTGGCAAGATTTATCTTATGAAGAATTGATAGAGTTATATCCTAATAGAGTTGGAGCATTAAAATGGTGGTGTAACTGTAAAGGTTCTTTTGAAGATATTGAAAATTCAAGATTTAATATAAGTAGAAATAAGTATTTGAAAGAGTTTATTATCTCTAATCCGCCTACATTTAGAATATCTAATAAGTGTTGCGATTATGCAAAAAAGAAAGTATCGAATAAGGTTATAAAAGAAACGAATTGCGACTTAATGATTATTGGTGTTCGCAAAGCAGAGGGCGGCATTAGAGCGGCCGCATATAAGAATTGTTATACTCAGGGAGAAAATTCATATAGACCATTATTTTGGTTTATGGATGAAGATAAACGAGTATATGAACAAGCATTTGGCATAAAACATTCTGATTGTTATGAGAAATGGGGATTTAAAAGAACAGGATGTGTTTGTTGTCCGTATAGTCAAACATTGTTTAATGATTTATCAATAACACAAATAACTGAACCAAATATGTATAAAGCAGTAAATAATGTATTCAAAGAAAGTTATGAATATACTAAGCAGTATAAACAGTTTGTAAGGAAAATGAAAGATAAAGAAAAAAGAATAAGAAGATTATTCTAATAAGTTATCTTATTGACAATAATCATATAATCTGATAGAATATTATCAGGAGGTGATTATGTGTTAATTTATAAGATAACAAATACTGTAAATGGAAAGATATATGTTGGTCAAACTGTTAGAACATTAGAAGAACGTAAATGGCAACATATAAATACTGCAAAGAATGGTCATAAAAATCATCTTTATAATGCTATGCGAAAGTATGGTATTGAGAATTTCAAGTTTGAAAAAATTTGTGATGTGGATAATATTGAAGATTTGAATATTCTGGAGAGATATTATATAGCAAAGTATAATTGTATTAAAGATGGTTATAATATGGTTGATGGTGGAAATAATAATGTAATGTTTCTTGACGATGTAAAAAAGAAACATTCGGAGCGTATGAGAAGTGAGGAAACACGCTCTAAAATTTCAAAGTCAATGAAGCAGTATAGACAAGAAAATCCATTTACAGATGAGCATAGACGAAAGCTATCTGAAAAAGCGAAAGGGAATCATAATTTTGGTACAGGAGATACACGTTCTATAGGTTGTTATTGTATTACTGAAAACGGAGATAGATTTGATTTTCATTCGTATAGGGATGCGTGGTGTTGGTGGAAAACGATTGAAAACCCATTTAATACAAAAACGGAATGTGTGTATCAGAGAAAGATAAAACAGAGTATAGATTTAGGATATTTTACTTATGGCAGAAATAAAATTAGATATGAATATCCTAAATGGTATAGAAAGGAGGATGATGCTAATGAAACGGTCGATTAGGACAAGAAAAAGTTATGTACTTATGTCCAGCGACTATTCTTAGTCACAGCAAGAACCAAAAGTCATGACTCAGATGTGTGGTGATCCGAAGATGATTAAAGCATATCGGGAAGGGAAAGATTTATATGCAGAAATTGCCGCATTGTCCTTTAACACAACCTACGAGAACTGCCTTGAGTTTAGACCAGATGGCACTACAAATCTTGATGGAAAGTCCAGAAGGTCACAAGCTAAGAGTATATTGCTCGGAGTGCTGTATGGCAGAGGAGTGCCAAGTATCGCAGAACAGCTTGAAACTACAACGAAAAAAGCACAAGCAATAAAAGATTCTGTATTTAAAGGATTTCCTGCAATTCCGAAGTTTGAAGAAGATAGTCTGGACATGGCTTATGAAAAAGGATACGTTACTACGTTGTGGGGCAGAAAAAGAAGATTGCCCGACTTACAATTACCTGAATATGAATTTAAATGGAAAGATGGAGCACCTCCTGACGATGACTTACTCGACTTTAGCGGAGAAGAATCCGATGATAGCGAGAACAACAACGTACCAGAAGATATCCAAAGAAGATATACTCAAAAGTTGCGAAATTGCTACTTTGGGCAGAAAAGAAAAATCTTTGAAGAAGCAAACAAAGAAGGCATATGGATTGTCGATAACGGAGCAAAGATAGCAGATGCTCAAAGACAGTGTGTAAATGCAAGAATCCAAGGCTCTGCCGCAGATATGAGCAAACTTGCTATGATTTTAGTCGGTAATGATGAAAGATTAAAAGAATTGGGGTTTAGACTTCTTATACCTGTACATGATGAGTTAATAGCAGAGTGTCCAGAAGAAAATATAAAAGAATGTTCTGAAAGATTTGCACAGCTTATGTCAGAAGCGGCACAGAGTAGAATGACTATTCCAATTCGGTGTGATGTGTCTGTTACAAAAGAATGGTATGGTGATGAGTTTATACTATAAGTATCGCTTGGCAGTAATCTCTACATACAATATAATGTTAATGTAGAAATTACTGAAAGGAGATATTTATGAGTATAGGAATCTATATGATAGAAAATCAGATAAATCATAAGCGATATATAGGGCAGACTATAGATTTTAACCATAGGGTTTATTTACATTTACATTATCTTAATAATAGCCGGCACTCAAATAAGCATTTACAGAACTCTTGGAATAAGTATGGTTCTGAAAATTTTAAGATTGTACTATTCGATGATAGAACGAATGAGTGTAGCGGCAAAGATAGAGATTATGTAAATAGGCTATTAGATGATTTAGAGATTGCATGGATTAAGTTTTATAAATCGTCTGATGAAAATTTCGGATATAATCTTTCCGAGGGTGGAGACGGTGCAACTTTGTTTGGTGATAGAAATCCAAGTTTTGGTAAGCCTAAATCTGATTTAGTTAAAATGAAAATAAGTGATACTATAAATAAAAACAAGTCACACTCAGGTGAAAGAAACGGTAGATATGGTAAGCCAGTTAGTGTAGAAACAAGAAAAAAGATAAGTCAAGCGAACACCGGTAGAGTTCAGTCTGCCGAAGAAAGAGCTAATCGTAGCAAAGCAATGAAACTTGCAAATAAGAAACCTGAAAATATCAAGCGCAGAGAGGAACGGAAGAATGACCCAATTAGAAAACAAAGGTATATTGAGCTTGGTAAAAAACAAAGAAAGTATACAGATGAATTTATAGCCCAAGTTAGGTCAGAATATATGTCCGATTTAGATATACCAGTTTTAGCAGAAAAGTATAATATGCCAAATAAAACTTGTATGGAGATGGTACATAGAAATGGACACTTTAAAAATCGTTGATGTAGAGATAACGAAAGCGTGGTATGGAGATAGTATAGATGGCATTATCTGATTTTTATTATGAGCCTAAAACTAAAAAACGAGTAACGCCGCAAGATTGTTTAGATGTTGATGAGTATAATGAGGTTGTAAAGCAGATTTTAGCTGATCCAGATTTGACAATGGCACAGAAGTCATTTTTGAAACTTCTTGCATCAAGGCTCATAATCGCAAAGTATGAGAAATTGGCAGATTTATATGCACAGTCAGATAAAACAATGCAGAAGTGGTTAGAGAAGCTACATTGTGTTATTGTAGATACAGACAGCGCAATACAAAATGGATATTTTGCATACATGAAGGACTACTCTAAACTTCTGGAGGATGTAGTACATGAATAATTTTGCGTATTTCATAGCAAGTTATGGCAAGCCATATAATATGCCAACATTAGAGTTCTTGAAAAGGCTTGATGCAAAGTATTCAATTTATATTGTTATAGGCACTGATGATCCTAAGATTGATGAGTATAAAAAAGCATTTCCTGAACATTTGCTTATCTTTGATAAAGCTGATTACATTGACAAAGTAGATGATTTGGGTGTGTATGCACAAACTCATAAAGTGTGCACATATTCAAGACTTGCGGTGTTTGATTTTGCAAAGCGATTAGGAATAAAGTATGTCGGATATTTATTTGATGATATAGAATCTATACAGTTGCGTTATCAATTAGATAATGGTAAAATTGCATCAACAAAGAGTTTTCAGATTGATAGGATGATTGATTTATATATAAATCTGTTAAATTCAAGTAAAGATATATATATTGTTGGTCCTCCTAATTCATCGTTTTATATCGGCGTTAATAGCAAGATGGTTGATAGATATTCGACAAGATATGGTAATATGTTTATATATGATGTAGATAGATTGTTACAGCCATATAAGTCAAGTATATTAGAGGATATGTCAATTATATTGTACAATAATCTTGTTGGTAAAATGTCGATTTGTCCATTTGGTATGCAAGTAAATTGTCGAGCGCCAAAAGCATCATCAGATTGTTATAAAGGAATGAATGTGTCTGAGTATTATCAACATCTTGTTATCATAGGTCAACAGCAAGTTAATCTTAATCGACCTGAGATACATTATAAGAATTTTACACCTAAGATAATCAGCGATAAGTATAGGAGATAAATATGAGTCAGTTGTTTAAGATAGATAAACGAGCTGAGCCGGTTGATAAGAAATATGCTGGTAAGATAAAGATTCCACAATATGAGCCTAAAACAATAATGCCTCAGTTATATGAATTGTGTGATAGAGGTAAATATATAGAATTGTTGCGTAGTATAAATGTGTCAAGTGTTTCTGAGCCTGAGAAAGAGTTTTTGCGTTCTGCCGCATCCAGACATTTGGTGTTTAATTATGCAAAGATAGCAGATTATTATGCCCACGCAACACCAGAAATGCAACGACTTATGGAACAGTCCGCATTAGTTATTATTGATTTTGATGATGCTATTGCAAATGGATATGTTCGATTAAGTGGAAACATAAAGCGTATAATGGATGTGAGTGGGGAGAAAACAAAATGAGAGATGATTTTGCTATATTCATACTTACACATGGAAGAGCTGATATTGAACTTACAACAGCAACATTAAAAAAGTGTGGTAATACAAATCGAATCTATTATATTATAGATAATGAAGATAAAACAGCAGAGAACTATTATAGAAAATTTGGCAAAGAGAACGTCATAATGTTCGATAAATTGGAGAGAGCAAAGACATGTGATACAATGGATAATCTTCAAAATAGAAATATTGTGTTATTCGCCAGAAATAGTTGTTTTGAGATAGCAAGAAGTTTAGGTCTTACATACTTTTTAGAACTTGACGATGATTATACCACTTTTAGAAGTAGAACATTTGTTGATGGTTATCTAAATACCGTGTATGTGCGAGATTTTGACTCCATTGTAGATTGTGTACTTGAATTTTTAGATGTTAGCGGTGCAACTACAGTAGCGTTTGGTCAGACTGGTGATTATATAGGCGGCAAAGATTCAAAGCTATATAAAAATAAAGTGTTGCGGAAAGCAATGAATAGTTTCTTTTGTAGAGTAGATAGACCATTTGAGTTTTATGGTAGAATTAATGAAGATGTAAACGCTTATGTAACACTTGGTAGTAGAGGAAAGTTATTTTTTACAATACATGATATTGCCTTAAATCAGCAGGATACTCAACAAAGAATCGGTGGATTAACAGATGCATATTTAGAGTTAGGAACTTATGTTAAATCATTTTATACAGTGATGGCTAATCCGTCTTGTGTCAAAATTTCTGAGATGGGAGATAATCATAGGCGAATTCATCATCGAATAGATTGGGAATGTGCAGTACCAAAAATAATAAGCGGTAGATATAGAAAGGAGAATAAAAATGCAAAAAGTAATCAGAATACCAACAAGGGTGCATACCAGAAAACTTGACAGAAATGTAGCAAGAGAACGCATGAAACATGCTGGGTTGAGACAGATAAATAAGCATAAAGATGATTTCGGCCGTCAGTATCCGTCTTATTTTGCTGAGAACTGGAGAACTACTACTGCTAATAGACCGTTAGAGAAATAATTTATATAAAGGAGAAAAAAGAATGAAATTAACAATCGGAACAGAATTAATGAAAGATGTTGTAGCAAGAGCAATTAAGGGAGCAGGAAATAATAAGCTCATTCCTATCACAAGTATGATGTGTATTGAGCTTAAAGGTGGAGACCTTACCGTCATTACAACAGATGCTACCAACTATCTGTATATCAAAGAACAGCATGTAGCAGGAGATGATTTCTATGTTGTTGTAGATGCTAATCAGTTTGCAAAACTGGTCAGTAAAATGACATGCGAAAATATCACTATGACGGTAGATGAAAAGTTGTATACAATGAAAGTTAAGGGCAACGGTAATTATACTATTGAGCTTCCTCTTGATGAAGATGGTGGTCCTGTTAAGTTCCCCGATGTTTTTGCTGAGACTGTTCTGCCTAATCCTATAGAGTTTAATCGTTCTACAATTATTGCTATTCTTGAAACTATTAAGCCGGCACTTGCAGTCACTATGGAGAATCCTCAGTACACAGCGTATTACATGGGAGATAAAGTAGTTGCTACAGATTCTTATAAGATTGCAAGTTTAGCTATTCCGATGTTTGATACGCCCAGACTTGTAAGTTCAGAATTTCTTGACCTTGTGGCTGTAATGAGAGCAGAAAAGATTATGGTCAACATGAGCGATACAGATATTGTATTTATAACTCCTGATTGTACTATTGTCGGTAAGTTTGTTGATGGTATTGATGACTTTGCCATTGAGCCGATTACAAATTTGATTGAGCAAGAGTTTGATAGTCATTGTTCTGTGCCGAAGAATGATTTACTCCAGATGCTTGACAGACTTTCTCTGTTCGTTGGCACATATGATAAGAACGCAGTAGACCTTACATTTACAAATCAGGGGTTGCAAGTATCTTCTAAAGCATCGAGTGGTATTGAAATTCTTCCTTATGTGAATAGTGAAAATCAGAAAGATTTCACCTGTGATGTTGACATTCAAATGCTTGTACAGGAAGTTAAGGCGATTTCAAATGATTTGATTGATATTTATTATGGGGACGATAGTTCAATTAAGTTTATTGATGGTAACATAACGATTGTTATTGCGTTAATGGATGATGAAGAGTAAAATATATGTATTGACAGAACATTAAAAGTGTGATATAATGTTAGAGTAGTAAAGTAAAGCGTCAGAGATGACAGAAAGGAGCTTATTATGAAGCTGATAAAGAAAATTATAGCGGCGAGTTCGTTAACGATTGGTAGCACATTACTGTATCTTGCAGTAAACAATTTAGAGTTCCAAGAGTATACAGACTCGCCGCTTTTTGATTGGAAAATTTTATACATAGCCGGTCTGATTGCTTTGATTCCAGGCGCTATATACTTAATTAGAAGGGAGATGCATTGGCAAGACAATCATTAAAAAATATAATTAGGCTCATAGAGAGCGCAAAAGAAAAAGTTCCTGTTGAGCAAGATTTTTTACAAGATTTGAAGCGGTCAATAGAGTTTACAGCAGATAAAAACAGCGGACTACCAAGTAAAACATATAAACCGTCAGGTATGAATTGTATTCGTGCAAGTTATTATCAAGTGATAGGTATTCAACCAGACGAATCCCATTCAAACTATACGATGGTTGGTATATGTAATGCAGGCACAGATATTCACGTCCGCGTTCAGACTGCTGTAGAGCAGATGAAAGATGATGGAATAGATTGTGAATATATAGACGTTGCAGATTTTGTAAAGAGTCGTGGGCTTGATTATCTTGAAATTAAATCGAAGAATGGCATGGAGACAAAACTCTATCATAAAAATTTGAATATGTCATTTATGTGTGACGGAATAATCAAGTACAAGGGACGATATTATATTCTTGAGCTTAAAACAGAGAGCAGTTTTAAGTTTATGAATAGAAAAGATGTTGACCCAAGCCACTATAATCAGGGTACAGCGTATTCACTTGCACTCGGTATTGACCAAGTTTTATTTGTGTATATTAGTCGTGATGTACTTGATATGAAGGCATTTATGTTTAATGTTACAGATGAAATGCGTGGTAGTCTTGTAAATTATATACGTAGATGTGATGGATATGTTGAAAGGCAAATTGCGCCGCCGAAACCAGAAAATGTAACTCGTAAAGCATGTACGTACTGTGGATACAGAGAACAATGTAAAAAGGATGGATAAAGTATGGAATTAAAGAAATGCCCATTTTGTGGGGGAGAGGCTTATTTAGAGAAAAGTTCGAGAGTCTATAATAAGGGAAAAACTGAAAAAGCGGCTTTTGTGAGATGTATGAGTTGTATGGCAAGAACAGGAAAAGTTATGTTGTCTGATTATAATTGTACATCACATAGTAGAGAAGCAGAGGAAAAAGCAGTTGAATTGTGGAATAGGAGGATATGATGAAAACTTTAAGTAAGCCTACAAAAGAACAGTTTAAGGATTATGTAAGGATTCAGAGAAAGGGCGTAACAAATATGTTTTGTATAAACAATGTTATTAATTTATCCCGCACAGGATTAACAACAGATATATGTTTATACATAATGGACCATTATGATGAGTTGAGGGAAGAGTATGGCGGTTAATTATGGTAAGAAATTTGAAGATGTTATAAGAGAAGCATTTGAAAAAGTTCCTGGCGTTTCTATTGATAGACTTCACGACCAGACCACCAAATTTAAAGGTACAAGCGCTAATATCTGTGATTTTATAGTGTATAGAGAGCCGTATGAATATTATTTTGAGTGCAAGTCAGTTCATGGAAATACTTTACCGTTCAGTAATATTACAGCAATACAATGGAACGGTTTGTTAGAGAAGTCGTTTATAGAGGGTGTGTTTGCTGGGATAATATGTTGGTGGGTAGATAAAGACCGAACAGCATTTATTCCAATTCAAACGCTTCAATATATGAAAGAGAATAGCGCAAAGAGTTTCCCATGCTCTTTACTTGACACACGAATTACTGATTGGGAAGATGTTGTAGAGATAAAAGGCAAAAAGAAAAGAGTTTTCTTTGGTTATGATATGGAGGAGTTTTTAAATGAGTTGTCCAACATGTAAGTCTGATGAGCCTGTTTATGTAAATTATCGAGAGCCTAATAACAAGATAGCAGTTCAGTTGTTAGATATATTTACAAAAATTTGGTGTATAGATACAAGAGTAAAAGATGATTTAGCGTTTATGTGTAAAGAGTGCCCTTTTGAAGTAGAAGGTGGTATATGCTTAGTGAAAATGTTTAAACATAAATTTTATCCTGAGTATAAAGACTTTGGTTCAATGTGGGGGATTTATGATGAAATTCAACATAACTGATGAAAATGCTGGTTCTCTTACTAAAATTCAAGAAAATATAGAGGGTAATGCTGGAGCATTAGATAGAATAGTAGATGAAATTATATCTCCGTATTGTCGTGATTTGGATTCTTATGTAGAATTTATCAAAGACTGTTTGAAAGATGGAGAGAATCCGCCTACAAATGAAGAGTTGGATGATTTTTGTATGAATTTGTCCACTTATATCTATTTTGCTTCTGGAATGACTGAACATCTTGGTATACGTGATGATATAGCAAAAGCAGTTTATAAAGAAATGTATCATACAGCAAGAGCAAGTCAGGAAAGTGGAACTATAGCAGATAAAGATTCTCTTGCAGAATTAGCAAGTCAGGAAGAGTTTATAGTATCTGCGGCGTATACCAGAGCCTACAAAATTATGAAGGCTAAAGTAGAAAATGCGCAGGAACTTTTGGGTAGTTGCAAGAAGGTATTGTCTCGAAGAATTAGTGAGCAAGAATTAACAAGAATAGGAAGTAAATAATGGTACAATATGAGAAAGTAGATAAGTTAGATACAGGTAAAATACAACCGATGCTCGTATGCTCTTCCGTTGTAGAAGCAATAGCAAGGGTAAGAGAATACGGTTTGAAAAAATATCCAGATACAGGTAGAGATGGGTGGCGACGGCTTAGTATTGAGCAGTTACAAAATGCGTGTTACAGGCATTGGTTATTATATGTAGAAAATCCTAATGGGGTTGATGCTGAGAGTGGCTTACCTCATTTATGGCATGTTGCTTGTAATGTGATGTTTTTATGCGAGAGGTTTAAGAAAGATGGTGACAATAGAGCAAGCGATAGCCAAGAATGTAACAGAGAGATTAAGGGCACAGGGATTAACACAGAAGGATTTACATAAATTGAGTGGTGTTAGTTGTACTTGCATAAACGGATACTTGAAAATGAGAACGGGTGCAAGATTAAGCAGAATATATTTTATAGCAAAAGCACTTGGTTGTACAGTAAATGATTTATTAGAGGGGTGTGAGGAATAATGGAACATATTTTACAGTTTGGAGTAACTATTGATGATGATGCTATCCAGAAGCATGTTATGCAAAATGCATCAGAGCAAGTGGTTAAGGATATTCGTGAAAATTTATTTTATTTTCGGTATGGTAGTCCAAGCGGCTTTAAGTCAGAGATTGCCGATATGGTTAAATCTGTTCTTGAAGAAAGTAAGGATGAGATTATCAGACTTGCGGCGCATGAAGTTGCAGAGACTATGAAGCGGAGCAAAAAATATAAAGAGATTATGAAAGCAATAGAGGAGACAGTGAATGATTAAAGTAGAAAAGATAAGTGTGTGGGGTTTTGAACACGCTATTCGCGGTATGAGAAATCCTATGAATAGTTGGGATAAAAGCGATAGTGAGGAAAAATATTGGTGCACCACTCTTGGGCCAAATGAAGAACCACATTATTGTAATGATTGTAAATATGATATGTGTAATCCTTATATTGGAGAGCCTGAATATGTTGTCGGTCCAAATGATTTAGGTCTTATGCGTAGGCTTTATAGTGCTGGACCAGAGCATAGAAAATATCTCAGACAGATTTTTGTATCTATGGATATTACTGCTCCGCTTTATTGGTGGAAGGAGTTTGATACTTATAAAATCGGCACAACTGCTAACAGTTGTTCTACTATGCACAAAATTCATGCCAAAGAGTTTGCAGTAGAGGATTTTTCAACAGAACATTTAGAAACGCTTGCAAGGTTTGATGAAGATGGAGAGATGCATAAGCCTTATATGGTGTTGAAAGTTGTTATTGATTGCCTAAACGCATGCCGAAACTCATATTTGCAGACGAAGAATAAAACTGATTGGTGGCAGATGATTCAGCTTCTTCCATCTTCTTATAATCAGAAAAGAACAGTCACAATGAATTATGAGAATGTGGTCACTATGATTAGACAGCGTACTGGACATAAGTTGACAGAATGGGAAGATTTTTGTATAATACTTAAAGAGTTGCCTTATATAAGAGAAATAATGGAGATTTAAGTATGTCAGAAATCTGGAAAGAACTTGTTGGAAATCGGGAAATTTATTTGATTAGTAATTTTGGTAATATAAAAACAAAACCTCGTAATGGTAGACATTATTTCATACAATCTCACTCAATAAAGATTCATAATAAAGAGAATGGTTATCAACGTGTTGTTTTGTCATTAGATAAAAACGGCGGTAGATATTATTATGTTCATAGACTTGTGGCAAAGTTGTTTATACCAAATCCAAATAATTTACCGCATGTAAATCATAAGGACGGTAATAAAAGAAATAATTGTGCGGATAATTTAGAGTGGTGTACTCGAAGTGAAAATGAACGACACGCTTGGCGGATTGGTTTGAAAAGTAGAAATACTGTAGGTACTAAGGGCGAAAAACACGGTATGCATAAATTAACACAAGAGCAAGTTGATTATATACGGAGTGTGCATAAGCGTTTTGATTCTGAATTTGGTTCAGTTGGTTTAGCTAAGAAGTTTGGTGTATCACCGCAAACAATAACAAATATAGTTAATTATAGAAATTGGATTTAAGCATACTGTAGCACTTCTTCATGGATTGCCGTATGTTGAGGAGATTATAGATGGGTCAGAAACTTAATGAAATAATGAAGAATGTAAATAAAAGATTCGGCGAGGAAATCATATCTCAGGGTATAGGCGAATTTGATTATAGAAAGATACCGTTTACTTCTCCGAGAATGAACTACTGCACATATGGCGGAATACCTATTGGGAAATTGACAGAGTTTTTTGGAGAAGAACATGGCGGTAAAACTACTACTGCGCTTGATGTTGTTGCCAATTATCAGAGGTCCGATGATAATCGTGATGTATTATATGTAGATGCCGAGAATCGTTTAGATAAAGATTGGGCAGTAAAACTCGGTGTAGATGTTGATAAATTAATTATATTACAACCTAAGGGACAATCGGCAGAAGAAATATTTCAGATTATAGAAGATGCTGTTGATACTGGTGAAATAGGGTTGTGGGTACTTGATAGTGTAGGTGCATTAGTATCTGATATGGAACTTGATGAGAAGCGTACTTATGAAGATAAGGTCTATGGTGGTATATCATTGCCCATGACGAGGTTTGTAAAAAAGATAACTATGTTTATGCATAGATATGATTGTACAGGTCTTATTATAAATCAAATACGTGAGAATCTAAATAGCCCATACGGTGGTATAACAACGCCTGGTGGTAAAGCCTTGAAGCATCATTGTGCGTGCCGGTTTCAATTTGCAAGAGGTAAATATATAGATGAAAAAGGTAATGAGTTAAATAAATCTGCATCTGAGCCGTTTGGTAATATCGTCCTCATGTCTATGGTTAAAAATTCAACATGTCCGCCTTCTCATAGAACAGGACAGTATACTTTGCGTTACGATGATGGCGTGGATTATCTTAGCGATTTAGTAGATGTAGCTATAAAATTTGATGTAATAGTTAAGTCAGGCTCTTGGTTTGATATTGTAGATACTGAGAATGGCGATATTATACAGGGCAAGATTCATGGTCTTACAAATGTATACGAGTATTTACGGGAGCATGAAGATGCGCTTACTATTGTTGAAAATATCGTTAATAAGGAAATGAAAAAAAGTTAAAAAACTTTTTCAAAAACTATTGCATTATACAGAATTGTGTGATACAATGTTTACATCAGTTGAGAACAGCAACAAAAAAGAAAAAAGTGAACAGTTGACAACAATTCCAATTCAAGCGGCTGTTCTCAACTGATAAGAAAGAGGTGAGAATAATGTTAAAACTCATTGAGAGTTGGAAAGGTGCTGTCGAAGTAGACGGCGTAAAGTATGATTCTGTACAAGCTCTCACAAGCTCTTCTAAGACGTTTTCAGATAAAGTGCATATTGTTTTACATGCGAGTGCTGAAAACGTCACAGAGAAGCGCACAGAGCTTAAAAAGCAGTCTGTAGAAGCAAGTACAGATAGTACAGAGTATGAAATTACAGTAAAGAAGTACATGACACAGCCTTCTTCCGGTAGTTTTGATTTCATGCTCAAATGGAACAAAAATAAGCCCATGCCTTGTGTGACGATGCGAGGTACAGTTGAAAAAGAAACACGAGGCATGATATATATGAACCTGCACGGGTTTGCAAAGCCTACAATTACATGTGCGTGTTGTGGGAAAGAATTAACAAATCCAGTCTCACGATACTATGGTATTGGTCCAATCTGTTTAGGCAAGCTCGGTATTGTCAGTGCTATTGATGATATTGAGAATATTAAAGAGCAGTTGGAGAGAATCAAGTGGAGTGGATGGATAATAAGGTCAGCAATAATCAATAGAAAGGAGATTAAAAATGATTAAGTTTGATGGCGGTTGTTGCGAATTTAGCGGCACAAAAATTGACCTTATCTCTGAATTAACAGTAATTATGAAGAGAATGGTTGAAAAAGGTGTTCTCGATGATTATGACATCGACCTTCTTGTGAAAACAGTGAAGATGCCGATGGAAGATATTCAGACAGAGAATAAGAGGGCAGTTGAAGATATGTCTGAATTTGACAGGTTTATGATGAAGTTGATTACAGGCATTGATGCAGATAAAATCGCTTCGATGGAAGTAGATGATTAAACACATGTGTTTTGGGTGCTGTCCGCATGAGAGGGATAAGCGGCAGTTAAATGGTGGCCCTAATCTCTAAAGCACCAGTCTGATTTGTGTTTGTAACTGTAATGTTCCGGAATAATTAGTTGTGTTGGAGGTCACATGTTTAGAAAATTTCCTAAGATTGGCGCAGATTCTTGATGACAATGCGCCGTAAAAATGTCAAGCAGAGCCAACGATAAGGGCGTGGGAAATACCAAATTATAGATATGTGATTAGTGATTACTTAAATTTGCCTTTAGTGATGAAAACGGGTCGTTAATAGTACAGCAAATAAAATAAAAACAAAAGTTGAGCGGTGCAGTCTCGTGTTGGTATAAAAGAGTAGATAAGAGACTTTAAATGATAGCTACTCATCCGCGGAAAAAATATCAGCCGCTCAACATTATGCTACCGTGTCGGAATTGGTATACGGTGCGGACTTAAAATCCGTTGCTCAGTTGAGTATGTGGGTTCGATCCCCACCGGTAGCATTTGGGTTTTTGTTGCAGTGCGTCCCTATAAGAATTGCAACAGTAGAAAGAGAGTCGGTCCATACAGCGCACATCTCTTTCTACTCACACCATATAGTTTAATACGGTAAAACAGCGACTGATATTGACGGTAGTTGCAGTTATAGGTTCGAATCCTATTATGGTGGTTATGGCGTACACTCACTCCTTTCTATTGTGGTATGTGTGTGTCGGTTCTTTCTCTTAAAAAAACGAGTGTACGCCATTTTATAGAGACTTATGCTCAACAGGTTAGAGCGTCGGCATATATTTGGCGAGATTACCCAAGCGGTTATGGGGCAGTTCTTATAAAGCTGTTGCGGATGGTTCGACTCCATCATCTCGCATTTATAGTGGCGTGGCGGAATTGGTATACGCATCGTAAGAAGAGTCCTGTTTGGGACTCATACAGCAAAAGTATTCTGGTCTTGAAAACCCGAGATTTTAGGTTCGAATCCTAACGCCACTACGCAACTACTTTTGTCTGGTAGTTTGCCATTTTATTGTTTTCCTTTCGCAAAGTGCTGTGATGGTCGTCATAGCGGTATCACAGCACGATGTGGCCCTGTAGTGTAAATGGTAATCACACAGGATTTTGATTCCTGTAATATCGGTTCGATTCCGGTTGGGGCTGTTATGCTGTCATAGACAAATTGGGAAAGTCGAATAGCCGCGCGGCGTTACAGGTTCAAGTCCTGTTGACAGCATTATGAGGGAATTGTTG
>JBGUIU010000308.1:0-1533 GCA_045113275.1 Paludibacteraceae bacterium | reverse complement strand
CTCAATACTGGTAATATCAGAATCAAGAAAAGCTGCCTCACCAATATGTGTCACGGTGTTCGGAATGGTGCAAGTAACTCTTTTGGTTGGGAATAATAACAAAGTGTCTTTTGCCTTGCTGAACAACACACCATCGACTGAAGAGAAAACCTTGTTTTTAGATGCCACCTCTATTCTTTCAAGGCTATAGCACTCCCAGAAAGCCTCCTTGCCAATCTTTCCCACACCAGAAGAAATGAAAACGCTGGTAAGGTTGTTACATTTCCTAAATGCCCTATATCCAATCGAAGTTACACTACTAGGAATAATCACTGCAGTAAGTTTTTTGCTGTCTTCAAAAGCATTATTTTCAATCATTGTCACATGATACTTCTTCCCATTGTATTCCACTTTGCCTGGAATGGTGATTGTGTCTGTATATCCCACATATTTAGCCTCTTTTTTAAATCTCACAGCAGCGGTTTTTGTTTCCTCATTAAGTTTGTACCAGATTGTATCTCCATCGCGGTTTGCGATACAGGTGTCAATGGCCGTTGCATTATGAATCCCAGAAAGATCACTTCCTTTCTGGTTTTGTTGTTTCTCTCCTACAATTTTAATTTTCGGACATTTTTTGAAGACCTCTTCCCATTTCCCATTCTCAGAATCAGGCACTATCACTGTTGTTTCTTTCCCTTGTTTATTTATTTGTGTTTTAGACTTAGAATTCGTTTTAAAATTGAGGAAACGACTTTCTTGCAAAACCGCTTCCTTCAGTGAACAAGCCACATGGTACACTGTCGTCTCCTTGCCTCCTTTCTTTTTTAATTCTGAATGTAAACTAAGATCCTGTGAATATTCTGTTCTATTGAAAGCGTCCGATCCAACATTGGTGACGGAATTTGGAATCATCACACTATCTAAATTAATACACCCTATAAAGGCAGAATCGGCAATGCTGCGAACGGACTTTGAAATCTCTAAATTGGTAAGAGTTTCACAACAAGCGAAAGTTCCTTTATTTATGCGGTCAACTGATTTCGGAATCGTAACGCTGTCTAATTTTTCGCAACCTACAAAAGCCCAATCTTCGATGTCAGTCACAGACTCTGGAATTGAAACTGTTTTCAGTCTGTCACAATCTGTAAATGCAAATTCCCCTATAGTCTTCACTCCTTTGGGAATCATCACACGTTCTAAACTGTCACAACCTAAAAAAGCGGCCATCCCGATCCTATTCACAGATTTTGGAATTGACACATTTTTCAGACTACTACAATTTGCAAAAGCGAAGTCATCTATCTCCTTCACACCTTGAGATATAATTACACTTTCTACAGTACTGAACTTAAAAGCAAACATTCCAATATTCTTTACTGTTTTGGGGATCGTTACACTTTTTAGGTTTTTACTATAAAACGCATTTGGCAGAATTGTCCTCACTGATTTTGGAATTTCATAGGCTACCTTTTTATTGTTTATGGGGAATGCAAGTAATGTGTCCTTTGCTTTGTTAAACAACACGCCATCTTCTGACGAATAGAATTTGTTGTC
>JBGUIU010000307.1:0-9876 GCA_045113275.1 Paludibacteraceae bacterium | reverse complement strand
TATCAAATGGATAATTATTACTTAATAATCTTCTCCAACTTACTTACGTTGTTTTTGATTTCATCATCAGGCAACTCATAATTAGTAAGGTCGCCTGCGATGTATTGATCGTAAGCAGACATATCTATCAAGCCATGACCAGACAAGTTGAACAAAATAACCTTTTGTTTTCCTTCCTCTTTCGCCTTCTTAGCTTCACGGATAGCTGCTGCAATAGCGTGAGATGACTCAGGAGCAGGGATGATACCTTCTGATCTAGCGAATAGCGTAGCGGCCTCGAATGTCTCGATCTGAGGGATATCAACACCTTTCATCATACCATCCTTAATCAATTGACTAACGATTGTACCTGCACCATGATAACGAAGTCCGCCAGCATGAATATGAGCAGGAGCAAAGTTGTGACCCAATGTAAACATTGGCAACATAGGAGTATAACCAGCCTCGTCACCGAAATCATATTGGAATACACCACGAGTCAACTTAGGACAAGATGCAGGTTCTGCTGCATAGAACAATGTATTCTTTCCGTCCAAGATATTATGTCTCATGAATGGGAATGAAATACCACCGAAGTTAGAACCACCACCGAAGCAACCGATGATGATATCAGGGTATTCACCAGCCATTTCCATTTGCTTCTCAGCCTCTAGACCGATGATAGTCTGATGAAGCGTAACGTGATTCAACACACTACCCAATACATATTTACAATTAGGTGTACCCATAGCCAACTCAACAGCCTCGGAGATAGCAGTACCCAAACTTCCTTGATAAGTAGGATTAGCTGTCAAGATATCCTTACCAGCACGTGTACTCATACTAGGAGAAGCGATGACCTGTGCACCGAATGTTTGCATGATAGAGCGACGATATGGTTTTTGGTGGTAGCTTACCTTAACCATGAAGACAGCCAATTCCAAACCGAATGCCTTTGCCGCATACGAAAGAGCAGCACCCCACTGACCAGCACCTGTCTCAGTCGTGATGTTTGTCACACCCTCTTTTTTACAATAGTAAGCCTGAGCCAAAGCAGAGTTCAACTTATGAGAACCAACAGGGCTTACACTTTCATTTTTAAAATAGATATGAGCAGGAGTATCTAGGGCTTTCTCCAAACCGTATGCACGAACCAACGGAGTGGAACGATAGCTCTTATACATATCACGAACCTCGTCTGGAATTTCAATCCATGCGTCGGTAGTATTCAACTCTTGTTCAGAACAAGCACGATTGAAAAGACCGCACATCTCCTCTAGCTTAATAGGCTCCTTCGTTTGAGGATTAAGCATAGGAAGAGGCTTGTTTTTCATGTCAGCTACAATGTTATACCATGCTCTAGGTATTTCATTTTCTTGTAAGAAAAATCTTTTTTGTTTTTCCATGTTATTTGAATTATTATAATTTATTTTTTTCTGTCGAATAAGGATTAAAGAAAGCCGCAGGACTCGGAGGCCTACGGCTTTATATTGTATGAACAAAATGTAACGTCTAATCCTCCATTGATATCAAGATTAGCGCCACCAACGTTTTTTACTGTTCATAGAATTATCCATTTATTAATTTTATTTTCACAAAGATAGATATATTTTTTTATACAACAAAAAAATCATTCACACTTTACTCACCCTTGTATGGATGCATCTTAGCATATTCGTAATCATGCCTTCATGGAACATATTCGCCCACATACGATTCGAACGTTCAATGTTATACCTATTATATAATAGTAACAAATATGACAAAAAACAGAGGAGATGTGAAATTCACATCTCCTCTCTATACTTATGCTTTAGCACTTTTCGAAGTTTTTGTTGTTTTCTTCTTTTTGGCTTCCAACTCAGTGCATTTTTCTTGCAGCTGTTCGATTAATTTTCCTTGTGCATCGATTGTCTGCAACAAAGAGTTCAACTCTTCATTATCCACGCCTTCTGGGAAGCAGGCATTCACACGGGCAATGAAGTCGCTCAACACATTCATATAGTTAGTAAATGCGTCAAACGGTGTATCATACGGACTGAAATGGCTATGAACAGCACCATCCGAGAAATACTTAGTTGACATATAATAAAAATGGTCACTTGACTGCAAATAATACCAATCTTGCAACAATCGTTTATCTCTAGACAACCGAACTCTTTCACCTATCGCATTCAGTTTATCAAAGGCTGAACGTTGAAGTTCATTACCCAACCAAGCAGAGAGGTCTCGTTCCTCATCCGCCCATGATATTGGATAAGGTGCATTGATCTGGTCTATCGGTTTGCGAGAACTAAAGATCTGTGAAGGGGTTTGGAAATCGATTCCCATCTGGTCAGCGAAATAAGGCAATGCCTTCAGGAATTCAAAGATACCCGTACCCGCACTCTGTAGTTCACCAAACGTCTCATAATTCATGAACAGACTGACAACATCTTCGTTATCTGGTGTGTCTTTAATCCAGCCCATAAACTTATCTGCTGTCAACGGATATTGATTCCAACTCCAATCTGAGAATCTGAATGTAACGTCATCGCTCAGTTTAAAGTTTTTCAGTAACAGTTTCAAGCGAGGATTATTTGCGCAACAGTAAACATAATTCGGACTTTTCCATCCCAACACATGCTTAGCACCTTCTGTAAGCATACCTTTGAAGCCCATATTTGCCACACGCTCGCCAATCTCGTCCGAATAGATCAACTCTGTATTACGGAAAACCGTCGGTTTCACGCCGAAAAGATTTTCGATCTTTTTCATGTGGGTCTTTACCTGTTTCTCAAACTCATCCGTATCATCACGCAAGGAAGAAAGAGAATGAGCATATGTCTCTGCCAAGAACTCCACACATCCTGTCTTCGTCAATTCTTTAAAAGAATCGATCACTTCAGGAGCATATAGTTCCATTTGCTCAAGAGCAATGCCCGATATAGAATAAGCCACTCTGAACTTTCCTTTGGTATCCTTTATCATTTGAAGGATTGTATTATTAGCAGGCAAATAACAATTACGAGCTATACGGGTAATGATTTCCTCATTATTATAATCATCATAGTAATAATGATCATTACCGATATCAAAGAATCTATATCTTTTCAACCGGAATGGTTGATGTATCTGAAAATAGAAACAAACTGATTTCATATATGATTACATTTATAATTATTCAACAATCAATTCCATCCTAAGACTCTGTTATACACCTGACGGACTTTCTGAGCTGCATATTCCCATTTAATCTCATCCACCTCTTTCTTTCCTTCTTCTTTCAAGAATTTATACATGGCTGGATAGGTAATGATTGAATAAATAGCATCAGCCATAGCATCGACATCCCAATAATCAATTTTTATAGCATTGCGAAGGATTTCCGCACAGCCTGATTGTTTAGAGATGATTGTAGGAACGCCCACCTGCATAGCCTCCAATGGAGATATACCGAACGGTTCTGATACGGACGGCATGATATAAACATCGCTCGACTTCAACATCGTATATACCTCCTTATCTTTCAGGAATCCTGTGAAATGGAAACGGTCTGTTATATTACGATAGGCAGCATAACGAATCATTTTTTCCATCATATCGCCACTACCTGCCATGACGAAACGCACATTCTTTGTACGTTGTAAAACACGGCATGCAGCTTCTACAAAATATTCAGGACCCTTCTGCATGGTGATTCTACCCAAGAAGGTGACGATTTTATCCTTTGTTCCGTTGCGAGACGGCAATGCAGCTATCTCAGGGCTCAATGGTTCCACCGCATTATGGACAGTAGTTACTTTCGCAGGATCAATATGATAACGGTTGATGACGGTATCACGTGTCAGGTTACTCACCGTGATGATATGATCTGCATAATCCATACCCGTTTTTTCTATATTATACACGATAGGATTCACATTACCACGACTACGATCGAAATCGGTTGCATGAACATGGATAACCAACGGTTTACCAGAAACATTTTTAGCATGTATGCCAGCAGGATAAGTCAACCAATCATGTGAGTGAATAATATCAAAATCCAATGCTCTACACACAACACCAGCAACAGCATCATAGTTACGAATCTCTTCCTGTAGATTATTCGGATAACGTCCGGAGAACTCCACCGCACCGATTCCATTCACACCAATATGGTTATTATCCTCACGAATACAATTACGGTAATGGTAATAAGCGTCGGTTGACATCAGTCCAGCCAGTTCTTGATTCAGGTAGTTCCAATCGGGTTCTCGCCAACAAATTGGAATCTTATTTGCAGGAATAATTTTTAGGAAACTTTGATCCTCATCTCCCCATGGCTTAGGCAACATAAACGTGATCTCCATGTCTGGCTGTACGGACATACCTCTCGTAAGTCCATAACTAGCCGTACCCAAACCACCTAAGATATGAGGAGGGAATTCCCATCCAAACATTAGCGCCTTCATATATCAGTCTTTGTTATAATTTTTCAAAATCTTCAACACTCTCAACACCTCAGCCACATTCATCGCATACGATATTCCACCTCGACCTTTGAATGGCGGATTGCCATCATACATTTCAGAAAGCGTACCTATACATCCAGAGTACATCTCTTCTTCAAAACCAATCAGTGTACGTTCGGCAAACGAATATCCACTGTTCTTATACACGTTCAAATAGGCTTCCAAATAAGTGCCTATCAACCATGGCCAGACGGCACCTTGGAATGCCGCCTGATCACGATCTCTTTGATTGCCATCACAATTACCGTGATAATTCTGACTTTTCGGACTTAATGAACGCAACCCCTTAGGAGTCAACAACTCTTTTGTTGAGATATCCACAATGGATTTTTTCTGTCTGTTCTCCAAAGGAGAATATTTCAACGATACAGCCCATAGCATATTTGGACGAACAGATAACTCCCGATAATCACCCGATACAAAATCGTACAGATAAAAACCATTCCAGAAGACTGGAGAGAAATTCTCTTTCACCTTATCTGCATAACTTGTCAAGTTATCGGAGAAATAACTATCACCCTTCTGCGAAGAAAGATCTGCCACAAATCGTAATGCATTGTACCACAAAGCATTTATCTCTACAACATATCCACTTCGAGGCGTAATAGGATGTCCATCACACACTGCGTTCATCCATGTCACAGCCTTATCCCAACCATTTATAAACAACAAACCATTGTCGTGAACAAATAGATTAGGATGTTTCTGCATCAATATATACTCCATGATCTCTTTCAGTATGTCACCATACATCTCCCATGCCATCTCATTTGATGTTTCTTTTGCATACTCTTGCACCGCCCATATCAGCCACAAGAAGACATCAGGTTCGTCCAACCCCTGCACCTCACGGTCAATAGGTTTTCCATTCATGAAATTACGAATGCCCGGAATCATGGTAGCCATGATCTTTTCGAAACCTGACAAATCATCAAATGCGAGAGACACGCCCGGCAAAGAAATAAACATATCTCTTGCCTGACACTTAAACCATGGATAACCTGCCAACAAATACAATTCTTCCGGATTCTTCCGATTGAAGAATTGCTGAGCAGAATTTTTCAAACAATTAAAGAAACTTGTTCGCGTCGTTCTCTTAGAAACTTCATCGTAGTAAATCTCAGCCAAATCCGCAGAATCAAGATTACTAACACCTGCAGAGAAAATGACCGACTCACCACGGACAATCGGCACCTCAAAGTACCCTGGAACAAAAAGATCCTCCTTAAAATAGTAACCAAGCTCCAACTCCTTCGGATACTCAATTCCCTTATTCCAATGAGGTTGAGACACAAATTTCATCGGCTTATTAAATTGCATGTACAACGTAGGATATCCCTGATACATGCACATCGCAATACCATTATCAATCTCACGATAAGAGGTATCTGCCTGATAGTTCTCCACACTCAATTCCTTTACGTTTCTGAACGCCAAAAAGGGACTGAATCGAAGTATTGTTGGTGAATTTGCCTCTAACAGCGTATATTTAATTAATATTCGACTTTCATAAGAAATGAACACTTTCTCTTTCGCTAGAATTACTCCTCCCACACGATAGATTCCACAAGGCACCACATCACAATTGAATTCTCTCATGTACTTATGTCCCTTAGGAGAATAGTGATCTCCCTCATACTTGTGAATTCCCAGATTAAATGAAGCACCATGCTGAACTACTGTTTCATCCAAAGAAGACAGCAACACATGATTATCGTCATCCATGCCTTTTATTGGCATAACCAATAAGCCATGGTACTTACGTGTGTTGCACCCTATCACCGTTGTACAATGATAGGCTCCCGACTTATTCGTACGCAACATCTCTCGAGACAAAGACTGCTCGAGATTCGTCAACATCATTTTATCAAACTTAAGATAACTCATAACCCATTCCTTTCCGTTTTACTCTCCTAATCAACCCACAAACATCACCATATACGTTCAACGTATAAATTTAGACATTTTTTTTCTTACCTAAAAATATTTATAAATTTTTTTCTTCGAAGCCTCTAAATTCGATTTTTACCTTTTTATTTTCACACTAAAATAATTTCCGCTCTTAGGTTTCCTTATTCACATAATCTATGTAAATTTGTTCTGAAATGTCATACATTTTCCTACAGAAAAGAATAAAAACATGAAACTGATAATTGATAGTGGTTCTACAAAAAGCGACCTGAAATGGGTTAAGAATGCAAACGTGATTTTCGAAACCAACACGGCGGGAATCAATCCGTTTTACCAAGATGAAAAATGTATTTACCAAACATTGCATCAGGTAATACCAAAGGAATTTGAGCATTCTACAGAATCGGTTTTTTTCTATGGCGCCGGATGTTCGTTCAAAGAAAAATGTGACATGGTACATCGTCCTCTTTCACAGATTTTTCCGAACGCGCAAGTAGAGATCCACAATGATTTACTGGGTGCAGCACGGGCTCTTTTTCAACATGAACAAGGCATCGCTTGTATTTTAGGCACCGGTGCTAATTCTTGCATCTACAATGGTGAAGCAATCGTACAAAATGTGCCTCCGCTTGGATTCATTTTAGGTGATGAAGGAAGTGGTGCCGTACTAGGCAAACTGCTGGTCAGCGATATCTTAAAAGGCATAGCTCCTCAGCATATTCAAAAACAGTTCTTTGAAGAGACCGACACCAATGCGGCAAGCATCATGGAGAGCATCTACAAAAAGCCTTTCCCCAACCGCTATCTGGCTCAATTCTCAAGACATATTTACCTACACAAAGACGACCCATTTTTCCGCAATTTAGTTCTAACTGCTTTCGAACG
Organism: Paludibacteraceae bacterium; assembly: GCA_045113275.1. Taxonomy (GTDB): domain Bacteria; phylum Bacteroidota; class Bacteroidia; order Bacteroidales; family Paludibacteraceae; genus UBA1181. The sequence goes on along the minus strand of JBGUIU010000307.1, from coordinate 2,605 downwards.
TTTCTTCGAAAGGAATATTCAACAATATGAGTCAGCTCTTCCTGTCGGATTCATCGGCTCCATAGCTCATTACTTCCATGAAGAACTACGTGTCGTAGCCTCCACTTATCATAGAGAAATCACCAAAATTGAACAAAGTCCCATTGCCGGGCTCATTCAATATCACGCATAAACGCAAACAAAAAGAGAGGCGAACATTCAGGATAACGTTCGCCTCTCTTTGCTTTAAATCAGCACCTTAAAAATCCGCAAGAGATTTTACATAATTTTCTCGTGCCACAGACCATGTCTTTGCCGTCTTAGCCATTCTTGCAGCATCGGCAAAATCAAAATAGACCTGATCAGCTTTCTTGAAATACGATTCACTGCCTTCAAAATCTCTACACAATGCACAATACACAGCCATATTGTAATACATTGCAGCAGTTACCTCTTTATTCACCTTGGCATTTGCATCAGTAGGATTAGATTGAGCAATTGCATCTTTCCAAACCTGAACTGATGGTGCAGCTAACTCCTTGAATCTGTCTAATTCAAAAGGACGTTTCTTAATAAATTCAAACGCTTCCTGAAATCTCTCTACAGAGGCATTTATATCAGAGTAATCGATTGTACATTTCTTCTTCACCTTCACTTTATACAAATGCAACTTGATGGTTGACAATACGGTGGAACCAATTACTTTGGACAAGAACGGTGTGTAATTATTCAACTCACCACCTAATGTAAATGAAGACAATCGTTTATTCAGATCATCTGCAGCTAACTTCTTATCCAAATACGGACTGGAAACGAAGTCACGCAAGAAATAAAGTGTATCAGTATATACAAGACCTGCTTGTGTTCTCACCTCCACATTGAATCCTATCTCACGAGTAGCCAATGCCACGATAGAACGAGGGCCTTCTACTGGTGGAGGTCCGGCAATATCTTTTTTAGGTTCTGACGTTTCTGACACATACATGAATCTACCGATCTTCAACACTGTTTTCTGATTCGATTGTGTACTCTTTTTTCTTGGTGCAGGACGTTTCTTATACAACTCATCAAAATCTATCGGTGTTGTTTTTTCGAAATAATCATTGATTGACACCACGATATCAGCGCCATCCGGACTAGCGACGGATGTTCGATACGAGCAACCCAAATGAAGCATATTAGATCTGATGAAAGCTGTAGTATTCGTGATTGGAACAATGTGATCCGTGACAATCGACCATGTTTCTGCCGTGGTATCGATCTGGCAATACGGATATCCCCAGAAAGAGAAAAATCCTAGTGATTCCTTATCTGATGTTTGAGCCATCAAGGAACCGACCCAACACATTAGCATTGAAGCTATTAACATAAATCTGTTCTTCATATATATACAATTTAATGTTATTTTTCATCGCTTCGATTTAAGGATTACAAAAGGAACGAACATCTCTTCGAGAGAGATTCCTCCATGTTGAAATGTATCCTTAAAATATGACACATAATAATTATAATTATTTGGATAAGCAAAAAAATCCTTATTTCCTGCAAATATATAAGAAGAACTTACATTTGGAGAAGGCAACCCAATTTTTTCTGGATTTTTAACCGCAAAAACCTCCTTATTATTATAATCTAAGTTTTTACCTACTTTGTATCGAAGATTAGTATTGGTGTTTCTATCTCCGACCACCTTCACTGCATTATCCACCTTAATGGTACCATGATCTGTTGTAATCATCACCTTTACCTTTTTCTCAGCCAACAAATGGAAGAAATCGGCCACAGAAGAGTGCTGGAACCATGATTTGGTAAGTGAGCGATAGGCCGCCTCGGTAGAAGCCAACTCTCTTATCATCTTAGAATCGGTACGAGCATGTGAGAGCATATCCACGAAATTAAACACCACCACATTCAACTGATTCTGACTATAGTTGGAATAATCCTCTATCAGTTTCTCACACGAACTAGAATCATTAATCTTATGGTATGAGAAAGAATATTTCTTACGATAGCGTTCGATTTGTGTTCGAATAAGTTCCTCCTCAAAATTATTCTTTCCATCTTCTGATTCCTCTTCAACCCAGTATTGCGGGAACATCTTTTGAATCTGCAAAGGCATCAAGCCAGAAAAAATCGCATTGCGTGCATATTGCGTAGCCGTCGGTAAAATTGAGCTATACATATCCTCCGACTCTATCATAAACTCATTATGAAGCAACTCCCATACAATCCGCCACTGATCAAATCGGAAATTATCAAACACAATAAAGAATACCGATTCTTCCTTATCCAACAACGGGAACAACTGTTTCTTGAATAGCTCATGACTCAACATCGGTCTATCAACATTTGCATCCGTAAACCAACTCTCATAATTCTTCTTTATAAACTTCACGAATGTTGAATCGGCTTCCTCCTTTTGCATGCGAAGCACATCAGACATCTGATTCTCGGTCTGTTCCAATTCCAGCTCCCAATAAACCAGTTTCTTATATACATCCATCCAATCTTGATAAGAGAAAGAATCATTGATTTGCATTCCGATTCGTCCAAACTCTGACCGATAATCGTCCGTTGTCGTCGATGAAATAATCTCCTTTTTATTTAGATTCTTTTTTATAGACAA
>JBGUIU010000306.1:0-4671 GCA_045113275.1 Paludibacteraceae bacterium | reverse complement strand
GCTTGCACAAAACTTGTGAAGAACAATGCGAATAATAAAATGGTAAAAATATTTATCATTGCAGCTGATATTAATGAAGACAAAAATACCGAAATTTTCTGTTTGGCTGACGATTTCTGCGAATTTTTCAAAAATCACCGCCCCATTAGTTATTCGACGGAATCCATTCCCCAAACAAATTCACAACGACTTTCCTTGTGTTTTTTTGTGAATCAGTCAATGAAATATACCCTGATTTAATTAAATCTACTTTCCCTGACTGCTACAAATTAAGATGGTCATTCCGTTAAAAAAATGTATAGTTTGGTGTGGTATTCCGTTAAAAAAATGTAGTCTTGCGGTGATTATTCCGTTAAAAAAATGTAATACTACGATTAGAACTCTGCGTAATGAATTGAAAAAGTGGCAATTATCTCCAATACGCAAACCTTTAGTTTTATTATGAGCCAGACATGTTGGAAAAACTTGAATCCATGAAAATATTTATCGACAACCATCCTCAATTGTCGGGTATTCGGTTATCTATGAAAACAGTAGAGACGCACGGCCGTGCGTCTCTACACCCATATATCAGTTTATCTATATGCCAATTGTCTAGTATTCCTCCTCTTCTTCAGGACATTCCCTTGCACTAAATTCAATATTACCTCCTTTTTCAGCTCTTAAAGATAAAACCGTCGCATTTTTAAGGGAAAAACCAGACGATATAAGCAGTTCTGCATTAGGATCTTCAGCCGCAGCTACCAACAAATCGGCCAAGTTGGATTGACGCTCTCCATCATACACAACATAGACATATTCCCTCTTTTCGCCAAGCTTATTACAATACGTGTGCTTCTTGCTAATGTTATCCATCATAGAGAAGGTATAATCTGCCAACTCAGAATAAGTGTACTTCAAATTTGTCGTCACACATCCCTCCGAATCCAATCCTTCTAATACAACTGAATCTTCTCCACACGCATTAAAAAGGGAACACATCGTCACAATGGACAAAAACAAAAGAAGAATAAATCTAAATTCTTTTTTCATATTAACTACTTTTTACGAGTCCCAAACCTAACTTGCCTCTCTCCTGACAGGACTCTATTCCCAAAAAAGAAGCGTTTTCTATATCATAGGCAAAGTAAAGAATTATATTGGAAATCGAAAGGATTTTTCTCCTTTATATTCGTTTTTCGTCGGTTATAATCGTCAAAATACAACATAGCGGACACCATACGAACAAATTTTGAGGGTGTATCAAATTTGAATTCTGATACACCCTCATCTTCTAACTACTGATTATTTAATCTTATGAAATCGAGTAAAAACTGTAACCGTTATTTAGAACTAATCAATAGACTTGTTTTTACTTTTTAACTATCTGTTTTGTATAAATTTCTCCGCCTGAAATAACTCGTACAAGGTAGATACCCTTGCTAAGTCCTTCCAAATTGAGACTATGACTGGATTGACCATAAACTTCTTCGCTCACATGAACGGTACCCATCATATCAATCACCTCTATTGTAACCTTTTCTGCAGACTCCTCATCAAAGTAGATGTTCAGATAATCTTGCACTGGATTAGGACTGATCACACAACCCAATGTGCTGGCAATCACCTCTGGAGATGCAACATCTATATTAACTGGATTGACCTTGGAATTAATATAGGCTAAAGCACCAACCAAACCTGCGTTGTAGTCGATACCTCCCTCAGTTCCGGAATAATTGTTGATTTCATCTTTATAATCCCCGTTGTTACGAGAACCACCTACCAAGTAGCCTAACTGAGCGAATTTATAGTTTTCATCTACTTTTGGCAATTTATTTTGTTCTTTCTCTAAATCATTGAGATCAGTTCGGTAAAGATTTCTATGGTGGGAATAAGCAGGATAGTTATCGCCAAATCCGACGATATAGGAAAAATTCTTTCCATTGCGTCCCATAAGGTAATCCACCGTAGTATAGATATACTGATTGAGTTTTTCCTCTCCCGTTAATTTATCATATAATGCGCAGACGAAAGCTTGATTAGCAGGGAAACGAAGAACACCCCATGGTTCTCCCCCACGCCAATCTTTTCCTGGCAGTTTGTTTAAAAAGTAACCAGAGCTCGGAATGTACATGGTATCTGCATAAAATTTCAGCACCTTGAGTGCTTTTTCTCCATAAGATGATTCGGAGCCAATAGACGCCATGGCGTAGGCAGCCAAGTCTTCTCTATGGTCATAGCAAAGGGTGTAGTTGTAATTGTATTCTTTGCGATTATCCATCCATGAACAATTCTCCTCTGCCTTTTTCAGGTATTTTGAATCCTTCGTGGTCTTATAGAGTTCTGCATACATAGCGACCATATCATGTATGTAACGGTCTCCCACAGGGTATTGAGGAGCCGTGGTGGTTCCCTTCGCAGTGTTCTCCACAAATTCGCAAGCGACCTTAGCTTTCTCGAGACATGCAGCAGCATAGTCTTCATCATATTTGGCATAGACACGTGCCATAACGGCAAGGGCGGCACTGGCTTGTGAAGCCATGGCAGTAACATAACCAGTAGCTTTCGATATTGGACGAGTACCATCTGCCTCGCCACCTAATTTTATTGGAATGGCAGATTTGACCGTTGACGTACACCATACCTTATGGTCCATGTCACCATCTCCCTTTTGGTAGTAGAAGGTACGGTTGTCACGCACTGCCTTCAATATATAATCTGTTGCATATTTCACTTCGTTCAGGATGTCAGGGATACCGTCTGGTTCACCCTTTCCTCCTTCCCATGTGTAATCATCAGAATCGATGTAACCATGATAGTCTTCCGAGTAGAAATCCGGATAACCTTCTGGGAATGCAGAATATCCCAGCAACAACATGTAGGAAGAGTAGAAGAAGGTCTGACCGAAGAGCACGAAGTCACCACAATCAAACCAACCGCCAGTCAGGTCATAATCCCCATCAGCATCCTTCAAATAGGATTTACCTTTCACAAACTTGCTACGATCAAACTGAATCTGATTACTTACATTATTGGCTTCATGAGTTGCAACAAGCCAATTTACACCTTCGCCCATGCGCTGAGCTCCATAGAAACGAGTGGTCATCCATAACGCTTTTTGATACTGTTCATTATCAAATGATAACTCAAATTGCGCCAAAACGTTACTGCACATAACACTGCACAGGAAACCTGCTACTAAATACTTTAATTTTACCATTTTAATGTGTGTTTATCATGAATATACGTATTTTCAAAACATTTATACTTTATATCGACTTTAAAAAAGTCGCACAAATATATAATTAATTATCGTATCATATAATTATTTTCAATAAAATTACTGATCCCCACTCTATTAAACAGACCATGAATCCTGATAGGAAGGTCTATCCTACCATGGTTTATGCGTTTTCAAAAAGGATTCTTTTTGTTCTCTCGGAAAGACTTGCGGACCAATGGCACCTCCTCCATACTCAAAGACGACTGTCTCGCTGTAGGGAATATACTCCAACTCTTCCATATAATACTCTTTCTTCTCTTCATCCATAGGCTCATTAAACAGGATGTATGAATACAATCCCATGGCTACCCTGCGAAAATAAATCACACATGAGGCTCTGTCTTTTTTGGTACTAATGCCAATACAATCTAACTCATCAAGACGGTCCTGTATCTCTTCCAACTCATCGGAGGTAAGTCCCACCACCGCCATGAGAGAATCCTTCTTATCTTCAGCATCCTTGTTCCAATGATTCGACCATGAAGATCCGTTCTTGGAGGAAACATGAAAGATATAGACATCGCCATGCTCAAACTCCAACTGAACGGCAGCCGAATCATCCAATACCTGATTCGTATATTGAATCAGCTCCTTCATCTTCACCGCGTTCTTCTCATAATGCTCCGCCATTATATCCGGATCACAAACAGTATCTGGAGCCACAAACACATTGTAAACAACCACAAGAAGTATATCAATGACTCCCCATACGAAATAGACCTTCCAACTAGTATTTGCAAAAGAAAAAGATTTTATAAAAAGAACGATTGAGACAACAATAACAGGAAGAACTATAAAAAAGAGGAATATACAGATCAAATCTGCCATGAAATCATCATAGAAAAACAACAAAATAATGATTGTCGTCGCCAGCAACGGAATAAACTTCAAAGCATCCTTCATATCTAAAACATAATCAATTCATAGTTCAAAAATAAATAGATTTTCTCAATATATAACACCTTGCTCCATAAAACTGTTATAGACAGCTACTCTCTGCCTATTTTTATTTATCTCTCTTCGATTCAATGTGTTGTGATGAATACGAAGAAATCTTAACTTTGGATCTGTTTTCTAACCAAATGATGAGACATGAGCATAAGGAATGTTCTTTTCTATATTTTTCTATGGGCAATGGCAGGTGTTGTCAATGCACAAACGGGCGATCTTCCTCGTGTGTCTCCCGAATCTCAAGGTGTATCTTCCTCCGATATAAAAACTTATTTTGACAACATGCTCTCTTGTCCCACAGGCGAACCGCATGGTATTATGATTCTCCGACATGGCAAGGTGATTGGCGAGTTGTTTCCAAAACCATTCGACGCCGCATATCCGCAGATGCTCTATTCAGTTGCCAAGTCTTATGTAGGAATAGCGGTTGGTCTGGCGATTGAAGAAAATCGACTGAG
>JBGUIU010000305.1:0-1893 GCA_045113275.1 Paludibacteraceae bacterium | reverse complement strand
ACCATTGAGAGTGGTATATTAGTTAAACTCTATTTATTTAGGAGGGAAAAAATGGCAAAGTTTGATGATAAAATCGATTTATTCGATGATAGAGGCAACGAAATTGCATCTGACGTACCAATCGAAGCTATCAGTCCATTAAGAAACCCTGCAATTCAAAGCATCGTAAAAGGTGTTAAAAGAACTGTTGCAGTAAACTTAGAAGGACTCGAAAAATCTATTAAGACTGCTTCCGTTGGTGGAGACAAATCTAGAATTTTAGGAAGAGAAATGGATCTCGCTATTGTTGATAACGCAGAAGCAATCGCAGAAAAAATGAAAGAAATTATCCAAATTTCCGCAGACGATGACACTGTTGTAACACCTATTTCCGGAGGAAAAAGGTTATTAGTACAAGTACCAACTCAAAGAATTGATGTTGCTGCTGAATACTCCACAGCTCCATTATCCTCTGCTTCAGCTTTAGTACAATCTGTTATTGACATTTGCGACGTAAGTATTTATGATGCTAACTTCGTAAAAGCTGCAGTATTAGGTAGATACCCACAATCTGTAGACTACAAAGGATCTAACATTGCAACCATGTTAGACATTCCACAAAAACTCGAAGGTGCAGGTTACGGTTTAAGAAACGTTAAAGCAAACGACTTCGCTGCTGCTACTTTGAAAAACACTTTCCAAGCAACTGCATTAGCTGCTATCTTTGAACAAACTGCTATGTTCGAAATGGCTGACGCTTTAGGTGCTTTCGAAAGATTACACTTATTAGGTTTAGCTTATCAAGGTTTAAATGCTGATAATTTAGTATACGACTTAGTAAAAGAAAACGCTGTAGAAGGTACTGTTGGTAGTGTAGTACAAGGAACTATTGCTCGTGCAGAAGCTGACGGCGTAATTGCTCCTGAAGAACAATTAACCGACTTCGCTATCTACAACACTGACGATGCAGCTAAATGGAACGCATATGCTGCTGCTGGTGCTGTAGCTGCTACTATGGTTAACGTAGGTGCTGCTCGTGCTGCTCAAGGTATTCCATCTACTTTATTATACTTCAACGACAACCTCGAATTCGCTACTGGTTTACCTGGTATCGACTATGGTAGAGCAGAAGGTGTAGCTGTAGGATTCTCCTTCTTCAGTCACTCCATTTACGGTGGTGGAGGTCCTGGTCTCTTCAACGGTAACCACGTTGTAACAAGACACAGTAAAGGATTCTGTATCCCTTGTGTAGCTGCTGCAATGTCCTTAGATGCAGGAACACAACTCTTTTCACCAGAAGCAACTTCTGGTTTAATTAAAGAAGTATACAGTCAAATTGACGAATTCAGAGAACCTATTACAGCAGTTGCTGAAGCAGCTGATGAAATTAAAGGTGACATCTAATTAATTTGATTATATCTAATTTTTGAAGGTTAAAATATGGATATTGAAATATTCCCTCATAGGGTTCTTGGAAGTGACACAACTGAAAAGTTGTTAAATGATTTAGAATCATTGGAAGATGTAAAAAGGACTGTTCTTCAAGGTCCAAGATTCCCAAAAGGTGAAGCTACTCTACCTCCAAAATATAGGGAGCGTAGGGTGATTAATGTCAATGGTGAAGATGTAGTTTTACAAGTTAAAACTGCTAGGATATTCCTTGAAATTACAATGGAATCTACAATTAAAGATATTGAAGAAATCTGTGAAAATCATATTCCATATGGTTTTGATATTAATCAAGATAGGTCTAATTATATTAGAAAACAAAAAACAGTCACTGATAGAATTAAATATGGACATTCTGATTTACCAGATGAATTAATTGGAATGACTGATCAATATTCAAATTTTGAAGACCATGTGAAAATTATTAAAAAGGATGACTAGATTAATATGATAGGACGCTGTACT
>JBGUIU010000304.1:0-3649 GCA_045113275.1 Paludibacteraceae bacterium | reverse complement strand
GTGACCTTCCTGCCGCCGCCACTACCATCGATGCTTTGGAGACTGTCACTGGGCTCACCTTCTCTGACAACTGCACCGATCACGCTGATCTGACTGTCAGCAGTTCCGACGGTGCTCTCAGCGGAGATTGTGTACAGTCAATGACTCGTACCTATACAGTGACCGATGAGTGTGGGAATTTCTCTACGATTTCACAAACCATCAACGTGAACGTGCCAGATTTCGACATGCCAAACAGCCCGGACAACACACTAATATCTTGTGCGAAATATGCCACTACACCTGACAGTTACATGCCAGTTGTGAAAGATGCTTGCGGAACAATCCTCGAACCAGTTTTGAACGATGGTTATCCAACGCAACTTCCTGATGGTCAATGTGAAGGTGAAATCAGATATCAATACACCTATACAGACTGTGCTAATCATTCTCAAATTTGGACATTTACTTACAACGTAGATATTCCAGACTTAGCTTTGCCTACTTATGGAAGCGCCGACATCACCTGCGAGAAAGACACCACTCGTCCTACTCCTCCTGCTGTCAAGGATTTCTGTGGAACAGAAGCCTCCGTGAGATTAAACGGCAATCAAGTATCAACAGTTGACGAGACTGGTAACGGAGAGGTGACTTACAACTTCATCTACACCGATTGTACAGGAAAAGAATATGACTGGGCTTATGTTTACCATGTATCGGCTGCAGCCTTCACTCCAAGGAAAAATGATACGACATCCATTCATTGTGTGGCCGACACCGTTCGTCCAACCACACCTAACATAACGGTCTGTGGTGAATCCATCCAATTCACTCTTGCCGATAAAGAAGACCAAGCTTCAGCAACAGGCTGCGGTAACATAATATACACCTATGATTATGTGGTGAATGGATCCAACTATCAATGGCAATACGTATATGTTGTATCACCATTGAACTTTGATGACATCATGCCTGACAATGAAGAAACGGTGATTTCATGTATCAACGATGCTATCTATCCAACCAAGAAGCTTCCTGTAGTGAAAGATGCGTGCGGAAGAATCTTGAAACCTATCGACTCAACTAAGGTCGGTGAACCAATCTGCGATGGCGATGTAGTCTATACTTACACCTACAAAGATTGTGTAGGAAATCAAAACGAATGGACTTATACATATCACATTCAAAAAGAAGCTCCAGTGATTGTTACCGATGGCATTGAATCTTCTAAAAACATCACATGTATTGACAATGCTATAGTTCCTACTGTTGTTCCAACTGCTAAGAATAGCTGTGGAGATGAGATCACTCCAACATCATATAGTAGAAAAGAAGACTGGACAGGTGGAAAAGAAAACTGCGTTGGAACCATCACTTATACATATACTTATTTAGATTGTGGACTTAAAAGCACATGGGATTATGTCTATACACTAAATAACAATGTGCAACCTAGCATCTCATGCGAGCCTAACTATACTTTCAAAGTACATACACAATGTGATACTACCCTATCCATTGAAGCTCCTACTGCTACTTATCACTGTCAGGATGGAACCATCTACTATAAGATTGAGGACGAAGAGACAACAGAATATACAGGTACGTTCTCATACAATTTCACGAAATTGGGCGTCACAGAGATCAAATGGACGGCTATAGATGCTTGTGGAAATGAGGCTTCATGTATTCAATACTACACCATGACAGACAGTACAGGTATCATCATAAGCTGTCCTACCGAACAAGATGTAACCATAGACACTTGCATTTCATTAACATGGTCGGTTGTAAAAGAACAACTCTCCACTTCACAAAAAGCTATTGCAAAACGTAAGAATTGTGCTAACAATGAAGAGGTAGAGATTTTACCAGAAATATCATACAAGAAACAATCGGAAACAAGCTACACAGCATTAAGCGACGACTCCGAATTTGAATACAAAACAGTATATGATATTCAGTGGATGTTCATTAAGACGGGTGATAACATAGAGACTATGAAGGACTCTTGCTATAGCACGATTCTGTTAAAAGACACATCTGTTCCAACAGTGGACTGCGAGAAGATGCAATCCATCGTTCTTGAACCAAATACCTCTTGTGACATCACCTACAAACTGCTCAAGCCAGAAGGAGTCTTTGATGATAAATGTACCGAAAGCAATCTGACGTACTTCTATAAATATGGTGACAATGACTTTGTAGAGTTTGTTGCAGGCACATCACAAATTACTATTCCAAATGGTGAAACCATCATTACATGGAAAGTAAAAGATGAATTCAATGAGTCGGCTACTTGTGATCAAACCATTACGGTCAATGATATAGTAAATCCTACTATAACGTGTCCAAACGATACGAACATCAACGTATTGAACGATTGTCAAATCACCGTTGCATTGAACGCAGCAACAGCAACAGATTATTGTGGCATAGACAGCATTCAATACTCTGCAGACAATAACACATTCAACCTTCTCAGGGGCGAAACACTTGACACGACATTAACTGTTGGCGAACACATCATCTATTGGAGAAGTGTAGATATTCACGGATTACGTTCCGATGTATGTTCTACAACCATCAATATCCTTGATACGATTCGTCCAGTTATAACATGTCCTGCTACCATATCTCAATCGCTGAAAAACGAATGTGATGTTGACATAACATTATCTCCTGCTACTGCAGAAGACAACTGTGAAGTTAAGAGTATCTATTACTCATTTGACCAAGTTACTTATACAAAGGTGACTGATTCTGACATTACAAGAAACTATCCAGTAGGTAAAGATACTGTTTACTGGTATGCAGAAGATATCTATGGAAATGTATCCGATACATGCCAACAGATCATTGAAATCTACGATGAACGTAAGTTCAATCTAAACTGTCCAACCTTCGACGGTGAGGGATCCTTTATTGTTGAGACATGTGGTGATTTGAAATGGGAAGAGCTAAAAGACAGTTTGGATAAATTAAACATGTCGGCATCTGCATACTACGAAGATTGCAACACCAACATCATCACTCCAATTGACAGTATTGATATGGAATACTCTGAAAAAGGAAGCGATGCGTGGGCATCCATGGAAAATGACACAAAACTATTCTATAACAAAGAATACATCATTCGATGGATTTTCACGAAAGCGGGTGATAACCTAGTTTCTTTATCAGATACTTGTGAATTGCCAATCGTACTCAAAGACACTACTCTTCCTGTGTTCGATTGTGCTACAATTGACCCTGATTCATTAGTTCAAGTATTAACTGATGTATGTGTAGTTCCTTTCTCTGAAATCAACTTTAACAATTACACAGCTACTGATAATTGCGAAGGTACAATCAAGGGTATTCTCTCATGGACCACCCTTCTTGAGGATAGCGTGAAATATAACGAACCATTTGAAGTCGGTAAACTCTATGAACTAAATTGGATATTCCAAGATAATACAAACAATAGCATTTACTGTCCTCAGAAAGTAATGCTTAACTCAAACATCGAACCAATATTCAACTGCGACTCTCTCAAGAATGCTACTATCCACACTGTCCTCAACGGTGTTTGTGAGATCTCTGCGGCTGACTTGAAGGTCAACACTCCGTTCGCTCTTGATGCCTGCACAAACGATACCATCTGGGGTGTAGGTACAAGAAGAAGCGG
>JBGUIU010000303.1:0-2338 GCA_045113275.1 Paludibacteraceae bacterium | reverse complement strand
TTTGATCAATGAAATCCGGCATAGCCGGATCTCGGTCTTACTTTGTTCAGGTTTACGAACTCGTGGAGCGAGTTTCGCAATTACCTACTTACTACAACCGATTTTTTGAAATGCCAAAAATGGACGCAAAAAAAGCAGTAAATCTTTTCAAGACTTACTGCTTTGTGTACCGCTGTGATGTTCGGCGGCTATTCAGTTTGAGCACAGTGTAAGGTGACAGTATAAACCCTCGTAGTTTTCCCCATTTTACACCTTTTTACGATATTGCTTGGGAGATCACAGTTCCTTTTTCTCAAAAATGCGAATAGATATTTTCATGGATACAAGGAGTAACCCGACGCCAGCAACACCAAGAATAATGGATACAATCACGGAAGAAGTTTTTTGCATGAGCGACAAAATCAACTCCATATCAGGATGGAACACTTGAAAAATAAGAGTTGGCCCCAGCGAGACAAGCAAAATAGCGACGGTAAATACAATGCGGGCTTTTGTAATTCCGCACTTAATTGCGATAGGGGTATATACCCCATAGAGGATTCCCCCCACCAAAAAGACCGCCAGCGCTTCCGCGATATTCAAAAAACCAAGTCCAGGATAAACGGCGGCGATAATCGAGTAGATAGCAATACAAGCCCCGTAAAAGATCATGTAGCAAATATATTTTGCTATAACATAGCTTTTTCGGGGAAATGGTGCTGCACAAAGCAGAGCCATAGCTTTTGGACTTTTTTCTTCTTCCGTCGCAACCGCCTGCATGAAAATCACCTCTATTAAGATTACCATATAGAGAAAAACGAACATCCCAATTCCTTGTATTTGCGTTGTATTTCTCATCAGGATTATCACAAGCAGCGGAACGAGGATACTGATTCCTAAAAAAGCTGCAACAGACTTCTTCACAAGCAAAAAATCCTTTTTTACAAGGTTAGCGATCATTATTGTCACCTCCGATATACGCGAGCATAATATCTTCGATAGTTGCCTTTTCGAGCAAAACATCCGGCAATTCTTTTTTCACTTCCGCGACCTGATTTGTGAGTCCAGTAAAGCCATAGGATGAAACCTTTAGGCTTTTTATGAGGTTTTTGTTTTGATCGTTGAGCAACGCAGCACTACCTTTGACAATGCGGAACATGTCGAGGAGTTCATCTTTGCTTTGCTGAAAAATAATTTTCCCTCCGTCAATGAGAATGAGTACATCCGCAATTTTATCCAGATCGGAAGTAATGTGCGTCGAGAAGAAAACGCCTTTGCCGCCGTTTTTCATGTATTCCTTGATAATCTCTAAAAACTGACTTCGCACAAGAGGATCAAGACCACTCGTAGGCTCGTCCATAATAAGAAGCTCGGCCTGATGGGAGAGCGCCAAAACAAGAGCATACTTCATTCTCATGCCGCTTGAAAGTGTGGAAATCTTTTGTTTTGGATCAAGCTCAAACTTTTCCATATATGACCGATAATCGGCATCGCTCCATTTGGAATAGGCCGGTGCAATAATGCTTTTCATGTCTCTCATGGACAGGTCATTATAGAAATAGCTCCCGTCCATGACAATGCCGATCCGATCCTTGATCTCTTGTTCGTGTTCTTCCGCATCTAATCCGAAGATTTTTATTGTTCCCGCGTCTTTGTGTGCGAGGTTGAGAATAGAGCGTATCGTTGTGGTTTTACCTGCGCCATTGGCTCCGATAAAGCCGGTAACACATCCTTCCGGCAGTGAAAAAGAAACGTTGTCAAGTGAAAACGCTGGATACCTTTTCACAAGACCATTCACTTCAAGAATGTTATCCATGGTTAATCCTCCTGATATAGAATATCCAACATTGCATATAGATCGTCCTTTGCAATGTCAAACAGTTTTGCATTATGAACAGCCTTTTGCAAATCCTGTTCTATGATGCGTCGCTTGGAATCCCGGAGCAATTCCAGATTGCCCATAGATACGAAAGTCCCTCTGCCCGCCTGACTGACAGCAAAGCCCTCTTTCTCCAATTCCTCATAGACACGGCGGATCGTCAAGACGCTTACTTGAACATCGTTTGCAAAATTACGAATGGACGGTAAAAGCTCACCATCCTCTAACTCGCCCTTTAAGATAGCGCCCTTGATTTGTTCCTTGATCTGCACATACAAAGGAACATCAGACGAATTGGAAACTATCACATTCATTTTCTACCGCCTCCCTACTGTATATATCTAACAAGCACAGTATACACTAACATCACAAGCTTGTCAATACTCAGAAGATTATGCTTGATTTATCACGGAATAGCGAGGCTTTCTGCCTATTGTTTTGTTGATTGCTTCTTTATCATACACAAGCATTCGCGCCGGG
>JBGUIU010000302.1:0-4074 GCA_045113275.1 Paludibacteraceae bacterium | reverse complement strand
GGGCACCAAAGATACAGTTTGATGTGTCTGGATTGTTTATATTCTGACAGAATAATGTTGCCGGTATTGTTCCCGTTAAACCCCTGCAACCCTCGAATGCACCCAAAAACATATAATCTACCGGGGCACCATATACACCATTAAATAATGTTGGTGGCAACGCATAATTCATACCTGGATTATCTGGATCTGGTATATCGGTTCCAACCATATTTGATGCACCGAAAAATGTCTTACTAAAACTTGGTTGAGATTGACCAACGGTTGGGGTTTCAACTGTTCCAAATATAGCGCCCAAAGATCCAGATATAGATGCAATTTTTTTAGCGTTTACATCTTGCGAACTTTCATAGAAGTTAAAACCTATTGCAGCAAATTGACTTGTGTAATAGCCAGTTGCACGACCACCAAATCTTAAAACATGTGCATCCGTGTCCAAATAAGAACATGTATAAATTTCCTTTATTAAACTGTTTTCACGATCAATTTTATTACCCGTTACCCCAGTTCCACTTAACGTTCCGCCATCACCACAGTCAACATAAAATGTTCCCGCCGCAGTTATCCTGAATTGGAAACTATTGGTTGTTTCGGTTGTCGTTAATATGAACTTGACATCCTTGCATCCATCTTCTGTAGTAATTTGATTGGCAGAGCAGGTTGTGTTTACTGTCCATTGGGCGTATAATGTTGAAGCAGATGCTTTGTCCCATGCGCGGGCAGATGTTCCATTTTCGTCATAATACTGTGTTCCACCAGTTTGTTCGTCATAATAGCCATTAAATGTATATCCAGCACGTGTAGGCAATGTTATCGGTGTTGGCATTACAGCACCATATGTTGCTGTTACAGATGTTGTTCCTGCTACCGCATCTGCAGCATTCTTATCCAATGTAACATCATATGTGTTTACTGTCCATTGGGCGTATAATGTTGAAGCAGATGCTTTGTCCCATGCGTGGGCAGATGCACCATTTTCGTCATAATACTGTGTTCCACCAGTTTGTTCGTCATAATATCCATTAAATGTATATCCAACACGTGTAGGTAATGTTATCGGTGTTGGCATTGCAGCACCATATGTTGCTGTTACAGATGTTGTTCCTGCTACAGCATCCGCAGCATTCTTATCCAATGTAACATCATATGTGTTTACTGTCCATTGGGCGTATATCGTGAAATCACCGTTTGCATACATAGCCATATTATCAATATCTGGGATGTCATCGCAATCGTCGTTTTCATCACAGTTGTTTTCATCTTGACCCATATCGGTATCACCATTCGCTTGGATGACCTGATTTCCGTCACTGGCCGCATCCCAATATCCATTAAATGTATATCCGGTACGTGTTGGTAATGTGAGTCCGCCATCAGATACTATGTTTTCATCCCATGCTGCATCTGTCGCTGCTGGATCAAAATACACACCTGATGACATCCCAAGTCTGTTTTGAAGTTTAACAGCATATAAATATTGTGTTGGGCTTCCGTTGTTCGGATCCAATGTAATAGTATAAACAGGAGCCCAATGCGCATATAACGTTTGCGCTCCGGTTTTATCCCATGTACTAGCAGATCCACCATTCCTGTTATAATACTGATTGCCAGTACCAACTGTAGCAGAATCCCACCATCCGTCAAATGCATATCCTGTTTTTGTTGGTTTTACGGTTGTCGATAATGCCGGCATCGACTGACCATATGTGGCAGTCACATCATCAGGTGCTGTTCCAGAACCACCGTTAAGATTAAATGTCACAGTGGACGTATCTTGTGTCCATTGGGCAGTCCATGTTTCATTGGCAGCGATATCGTTACGAACACATTCTGCGATTTCATCGTCAAGGTAATAACCCTGGCCATCTTCATAAGCAGCCAGATAACCATTGGCATCTATTACTACAGCATCACAGGTTGGGCTTACATATCCAGCAAATGTGTATCCATCGCGTGTTGGAATTTCATAATTTTCCTGTACAAGGTTAGAATCACCAAAATTAAAACCTTGTGATAATAAATTTTGTGCGGAGGAATCTGAATAGAAGTAGCCGTCCGACAAATACATTGTGTCTTTTGTAAGTTCATCGCCACCATTTGGATCAAGGGTTATAGTATATATCGGCTTCCATTGAGCGGTAAACAAAACCGTATCTGCATCATCAGCACGCAAATTGAGATAGCGTGTATATGTTGAATTGTTCATAGATGTGTTGTTGTTGGATGCGATTAAACCACTGTTGTTACCAAACCAGTGTACTGTGTTATCCATGCCAGTTATATTCCATCCACTAAACATATATCCAGCACAGGTTGGGACAGATATATTAAATGCTACATCATAAGGTGTAGATACAGCAGAAGCGTTAAGATCAAACACAGGATTGCCAACATGATTCGCCGCACAATTATCATCAACAGCCACACTATATTCTATTGGTTCCCATATTGCGTATAATGTTACAGAATCTTCATCTATTATATCAAACAAATCAGATAAATCTGCACTGTATCCTTTCAGTGTGCTTCCAACACCATATTTCGAATAACTAAATCCGTCACCACTACCATCTGGTGCAGTATTCCATTCAACGAATGTATATCCGGTTCTGGTTGGCAATATAGTTTTCGGTGTATTTCCACCAAGATTGTTACCGTAAACCAAACAAGCGTCATCATAAACGCATGTCATCGGATTATCCGATGGCATATAGGTTACAGTATCTTCTGTATTTTCATCAAATGTGATTTCAATCGTGCGTGGTAATATCGTTGTTTCCCATCTGGCTGTCAATGTTATTGTCGCACCGTTAACCGTTGTTGCGTTTGCGATTGATGCACCAGCCGCATATGTTGCACTTGCGCATGAACCACTGCTAGCCGTACAAGACCAACCACTAAAATCATATCCTGTTTTGGTATAAGTATTTTCTGGCGCATCACATGTTCCGCCATATGTACAAGATGTCGGAGAACTTGGCGCAGATCCACCATCATTACCATTGCCAGCATACGCAACATTAAATGTATTTTGAACACATGTTGTGTTTTCTACATGTTGGCCTGTCGGACAAGTTACAGTCGTCCATTGGGCGTATAATGTTGAAGCAGATGCTTTGTCCCATGCGTGGGCAGATGCACCATTTTCATCATAATACTGTGTTCCACCAGTTTGTTCGTCATAATATCCATTAAATGTATATCCAGCACGTGTAGGTAATGTTATCGGTGTTGGCATTGCAGCACCATACGTTGCTGTTACAGATGTTGTTCCTGCTACCGCATCCGCAGCATTCTTATCCAATGTAACAGTGGATGATGATACCGGTTCACACCATGGTTTGCCTGCATCATTAAATTGTTCACGTGTCACATCTGTCGTTCCAGCAGGGCAAGGTTTAGCAAGCGATGTACCCGCAAACATATCGTTTGCCTGAGTAGACACAGAAGTATCTGTATCAATTCCCCCCAAGAACGATGCCGGAACATAAGTTGTTGTGGTTATTCCATCTGTAAACCCTGTTAAACCTCTACAACCACTGAAAGTATCCAAGAACATATCGGTCTTCGGGGCACCAGATATTCCAGCAAATAAATCTAATGGAATTTTACCTGTCAAGCCGGTACAATTAGTAAACGTTCTAAAAAACATCTCTAATCTTGGTGCACCAGATAAATTACCAAACAATTCTGATGGAATTGTCCCAGTTAAACCAGAGCATGCGTTAAAAGTGCCTTCGAATATTTCGTCTGCCGGTGCAGATATACCAGCAAACAATGTTGGTGGTATTGCATAATTCATACCTGGATTATTTGGATCGGGAATATTTGTTCCCGTTAAACCGCTGCACCCAAAAAATGTTTCAGAAAAAAGAAATTTTGCTGGTGTATCTGGCACCCCAGATATACCTATGAACAATTTTGCCGGTATTGGTCCAGTTAAACCCATGCAACCCGCGAATGTACCGTTAAACATACCATTTGTCGGGGCACCAAAGATACAGTTTGATGTGTCTGGATTGTTTATATTCTGACAGAATAATGTTGCCGGTATTGTTCCCGTTAAACCCCTGC
>JBGUIU010000301.1:0-28522 GCA_045113275.1 Paludibacteraceae bacterium | reverse complement strand
TGCGTTCGTTGCCTTCAAGTCTGGAACGACTGCTCCGTAACAGATCTCCTTCGTACCTATCGTCGATACCATCAGTGAGTCATATACTTTCACATCAACCGTATCCTGTCTCACACACTTCGACTCCGTCTCGCTGGCCTCAACAAGGTATCTGCCCGTCGTCAGAACATTCGTCGGGTCTGTCACAGGCTGGTTCACGCCAGGTGCCGTGATGCGGTAGTAGCTGTAGTGCTTCTCCTCATCGCTGCCTCCGTAGTTGCCCTCCACCTTGCTCGGCAGATCGATTGCCACGTTGTGACAGCTCTCCAGTAAGCCGACTGGCTTGAACTCTATCTTCTTGCGTACATCCATCGTGAAGGTGTCCGCCTCACTGTAGCAGTGGTTCAGCGTGTCTATCGCGCGGAGGATGTATTCCTTCTTGCCGTCCTTCTCCGTGCTGATCACCAGCTCGTCTGACTGCTGGTTCAGCGTGCCGCTCACCCACTCGAATGTCTGGTCGTAAGTGCCCGTACCTGTCTTCTTCGCCGTCAGCGTCACATCACCGATGCCCTGGCATACGATCGTATCGCCCACCAGTTCAGGCTTGCCCGGTTGCTTGTAGAAGCGTACCGATACCGGCTGTACCAGTTCGCAGCCCTTGTCGTCCTTGTAGTAAACCTTCAGGTCGCTGTCCTCCGAGATCGCTGTCTCGTTGTCTATCTGCACGCCCTTGTTCGTCGTATATTGGTAGCGTGGATTCGTGCCTCCGTAGATGCTCTTGCTCAAGTCCTCCATCAGGTTGTACGTGAATGGCTGGCAGATCGTCTCTGGGTCAACCCAG
The DNA here is from genome assembly GCA_045113275.1 of Paludibacteraceae bacterium. Classification (GTDB taxonomy): domain Bacteria; phylum Bacteroidota; class Bacteroidia; order Bacteroidales; family Paludibacteraceae; genus UBA1181. The sequence continues at coordinate 27,702 of JBGUIU010000301.1, read as the reverse complement.
CGGCTGCGTATCTGTGGACTCACTGTCACTGTCATCTTCGATGTCGGACTCACGCAGCCTGTAACCCTATCAACCTGTACCGTATAGTATTCAGTTATAGCATCAACTGTGATGTCTTGTGAAAGATCATCCACCATTTGCAACGTATCGCCCGATGCGTTCATCCATATTATCATGTAGTCACCAATCTCCTTCGCACTACGGTCGAAGTTGATTGTAACCGCATTGGCTGTTGTATCTTGACAGAAATGGATGGCAGTATCACCACTCATTGCTGGTAAACTATCCACTTGAATGTGATGTAACACAGTCGTTTTACAAGAAGAAGAATCCATCAATGTACCAATCACTGTGATAGTAGTATCAGCTTGTAAATTAGATTGCTCATATTTCTTATCAGAACTCAATAGAGAAGAACCATAATACCATGTGTAAGCGATATCACGATCATCCCCTGTGACATGTAATGAGATACCATCGTTTTTACATATCTCACGTTGTCCCTCGATTTGGAAATGAGGAAGAGCATGATAAATGACAGTCACACTATTCGAAGCCGTACAATGCGTTAAAGCATCCATTGCTTCAAATACATATGTTGAAGTATCTTGAGTAGTAGATACTAAGTTTTCTAACTGAGATTGTGTAAAGTTGATATTGCCTTTCTTTGCACTAATAATAGAGAAAGAAGAACGATCTTTTAAATCAGGAACGAATGAATTAAATGCCATTGACCATAAATCAACCACTGTACCAGCACAGAACATCAAAGTGTCCTTTCCACCGATAGGTTTAATGGTGATCGGTTTAGCCACAATCGCAATGGATTTAGACAAATCACTTTTACAAGACGTTAATGTATCAATCAGATAAGCACTAAGGTTCACCGTAGCTTTATTTTCATCTATCTGATAGACAAGACCTGTAGTATTATCTTGCCATACCATGCGTAGATGAGATAACAATGCCGTATCAGAAGCATTCACATACAGAGGCGCATTGTCACGACAGAAGAACAATGAATCGCTACCATCCTCAATCAACGGAGCAGAAGGTTTATGATTAATTGTCACAATGAACGTATCCTCTGAAGAACATACACCTCTTGAATCTTTCATCACATAGCCATACTCCACTTGAGGTTCGTCAGGGACATATGCCAATTGAGCCATTTCATCGGCCAATAGATTTGTACGATTATTACCTAACAAAGAGAAGTAACTATCAACCGAAGGTTCGAAACCACCAATTGCTGTTTTATTCAATGAGATATATTGGTTGATATAAGATCTTGCATCGAACAACTCTGGCTCACAGATAGGAGAAGGATCATCGATCGAAAGATTTATCTTAGGCAAGATAGAAACCGTTATCTGCTTGCTGTTCATACAACCTGTAACGGAATTGTTTGCCACACCATAGAAGGTGTATTTTAATTCAGCCGTTATATCCACATTTGTATTAACCACAGAAGAAGACGTGGTATCCCCATTCATATCCACCCATGCGAAATAGAGATCCGACAACTTGTTCGAGCTATTCACAGATTGATCCAAGCTATAAGACAATATTTGATCGCCCGTATTCTGACAGAAAGCAGTATCTCTCACATCAGGAACCTCTGGAATAACATCAATTGTAACAGGGACTTTCACACTATCCTTACAACCATAATCTGTAGTACCCACAAGAGAAAGAGTGATACTTGCAGATGAAGAGAAATGAATACTATCTCCAATTAAACTATTGCCATTATACCATGAATACGTTGTATTGTCAAAGAATGGTGTTGGCAATCTAAATTCCACATCCTGACATTCCCTTACCGTAGGGATAGTACCAAACTTAGGAAGCGGATTGAACGTAATGACAACAGTATCCGTCAATGAGCAATTACTAATTGGTTCATTGATTGAAACCAGATAACGTTGTACGCTCTTATCTGTAGGCGACAATGAAGAAACAATGTTTTGAGCCTGCGTTTCAGTTAAAGCATTTGGATCAGGATTATTACCATGTAATAAATGAATGGTATAGGTTGCATCTGCATCCTTTATATATTTATTATGGCGAGTGATAGCATTCTCAACTTTCGACCATAAATCAACACTTTGTCCGTAACAAACTGGAGCAATATCTACATGACTATAATCAAATGTCTTCTCAATAAAGATTGTTACCGTATCTCTATCACTCTTACAACCCGTCAAGGTGTCTTCCTGATGAACATAGAATGGTACACTACGGTTGACATCCGTAAGAACCCAACTAGTATCTTTCCAAACTAATTTTGTATTCTTATCAGGTGCATTTGCCCCTGTTGCCTTCGTAAGATGAACTGTATCACCCGTAGCGCAGTAATACAAAGAATCATATAGAACATCAGGCACCGCAGGTTTAGGATGAATCAATGATTGGATGGAGACACGTTCACCCTCACAGGTCGTAGAGTCATTGACATACGACATGTAATAAGTATTAGCAGGCAAATTCTCGCCAGCCGTGTTTGTATAAATCAACACATCATTCTGATCTATCACACTCTTCTGTGCATCATAATATACCAATCGAAGATTTGGATCGCTTACATTCTCGGAATATTTAAAATGTACGGTAGAGTCATACTGACATCTTACCACTTGCTCAGGTTGCGGTTTCACACGAACTGAATCGTGAACAAGGATAGAGAGGTTCACCCAAGGACCCTTACATCCTATCTGAGTACTCTGTCGAACACAATAGTAAGAAGTGCCCGGATTATTTATCTTCACCCAGATAGTATCCTTACGAATTGAATTACGATACCCTACATTCGGAGAATGAGCACGTAATGTATCACAATTATCAGTAAGAGGATCCATCTCAGGAACCCACTCCAAATTATATCCCTCAACAGAGGTCTTAATCGGAAGAGCATTCATCTTGTAAATAGACGTACCCTTACATAACTTCAGAATGGTCTTGTTTTCCTGTGCATCATAATACCTATTGTTCACTGTATCGCCAATGAGAGGAACAGATTTGATAGAATCTCCTACGACCACCTTAAACTTAGAAGAATCACTTACACAATTGCTACTATCTACACGAACGAGGTAATACTCCATAGAGAAAGCATGATCAGGGACAATCATCTTATCGCCATCACTCAAATAACTTTTCAAATCCAACGGACCAGTAGAATTGGAAGGAAGTTTTGTATCATCTATATACCAGAACCACTGAGAATTAGCTGGATATTTCTCTTTATCGATATATGTATCCAAGCTTGTATTATTATCACCCACACAGAAAAGAGTTGAATCTATATTATGTTTAAATTGTGTAGCAGCCGAATCAAAGCAAATTACATTGATTGTCACCAACGTTGTATCACCGATACAGTCATGCTCATTTTGTGGAGCTATAATTAATTTCTTTTCACCACACTCATCACTATTGAAAACTGAAAGAAGTTTGGTAAGTGATTCTGCTTTCTCTTCAGTAAAAGACGCTTGCTGACCTGAGAACCAAAGTATTTTTTTAGCATTTGGATTGACAGCAGCTACCTTTCCAGCCACAAAGGCTGAATCGAATGAAACATACTGACACAAAGAGATATCAGGCGCTTTCAGTTTTTCAGGAAGAGCATGTACTGTGATGGTAATTGTATCCATTCCACTTTCACAGAAGTCTTTAAAATAAACAGCTGCATACGTAAAGATACTATCCTTGTTTTGACGTACTTTGATACTTTCACCTTCACCTAACTTCTCTCTACTCGGATCACCATCCTTATCTTTTGTCAATTCATACCATCGAACATTTTCTGTGACAGGCACACTGCTATCTAACACCAATGTAATAGAATCCTTAACTTCCTTGCTAACACAATAATCCGTTTTCTGTTTATCAACTTTAGGTTTCTCAGCAATCTCAAAATCAGAGATGACCAAATATAGATAAGTTGTATCAGGCTTACAAGTACTCTGCAAGTTCTTTTGATAGATACTCAATTTATAGATACCGTCATTATCTTTATCGATTGTGTCGTTAACATTCCACGAAGGAGTTGGGTTGTATGTAGCATCAACCTTTATTTTAGATTTCTTGGAACCATCCGGATACAGAATATCTGCATAGACATCATAGTCATTATGAGTTTTCCCCACATAAATGATATCTATATTTCCGTTCTTACAGAAATACAAGGTAGTATCTTCCCCAGGAGGGATCGTATCTTTATTGTAAATAATTGTTGGAGCCTTCAGGTTCTCTTTGATGAAATTAATGACAATCGACTTCGAACATGATTTATTGCCATCTCCCCAAGGAGAATAGAAATACAAATATTTTGTACACTCACTGGATATATGATATGTAGCATCCCAATTAGCTTGATCTAAAACATCAAATTTTTTACCAGCTCCTTTGCTACTAGGCACAATATTCGTTGTATCATCTGCTATGTTATACAAAGTAGTTATCTGACTAAACCTGGTCGTCATATTGATAATCTTATCAATACTATCTGAAAGAAGATCATAATTAGCCACTCCATCACACTGCAAGAAATTAGCCATAACAGAATCTGTGTTTGAAGAAGCAAACGATTGGATTTGTCCTGTGTTATTGAACAGAGCAGCGATATGAGAATAGTTCACTCCATGCTTTGCCAAGAACTCTTTTAAGCTATCTTGTTTAGCCATCTCCCATGTACAGGAATCTGCTTTCGCAATGGAGTCAATGTTTACATTGTATTTAGAAACCAATGTCAGGTAAATATCAGACAGTGCAACATCTGTCTCTTCACAAAAATAGAAATTAATAGTATCAATCATAGGGTCACACTTACCCTGCGCTTTTACCTTTATAGTAACTTCATTAGCTCTATCTTTAACTGAAACACCATCTTTCTCCGTAGTATACATGTATTTATCACAATTCTCACCGCCGCCTCCATGGAAACCGCCGCCTCCTCCATCACCAGGACAGCCGTTACAAAGACCTAACCCTTCCATTTCACACATATACTTATCCCATTCCTCTTGACTATTACGTCCTTCCGAAGTACTTTCTAAAGCAGATTTATTCCCACTCTCCCCTCCAGTAACAGTCAACTCAGCTTGCGGAACCACCTTTCCAACTCGACCTATCTTTATAGATTTTTTGAATACCCAATCATCTTCTGGTTTTATTCTTACAGAAGATTTCAAAACAAATACTTCCTTGTTCTTAACAGTAGAAGGAATTTGTAAATATTTAGACGAACTATTACTACCGGGGTCAAAAAATTCAACCTTAAAGAAGGCCGTTGCCACATCAGAAGGCGCTTTAAAGGCATTTACTTGATTAGCCTTATTTAAACTCTTCAATCGTGTATTAATCGCATTCCGAATTTTTTTCCATGCCGTTGCTGTATCATTCAACTGACTAAATAAAATCGACTCCGTCGTTCCATCGTCTAACGTAAATTTAACATACATAGCATTGAATCGATTCTGATTAACATTCAAATCTGCAGGAGTTAATTTAAACTCAAGACTAATGCTAGTGAACGTATCAACATACTCTGATACAGGATACTTCAATCCAATACCTGTCAACGGTTCATTTTGACCCACTGTAAAAGTAAAGTTCGGCATTCTAATCTCGCTACTTGCTTCGACATTCACTTCGCCTAAATTTTCTACCTGTAAATTTGCCTGATGTACATCAGGTGAGCCAATCTGCACTACTGCATTAGCCAACCAGTGATACTCATTAGCTGGAGTAAAGACTACATTAAAACTAGTAGCACCCGTTTTGATAACTGGATTATTAGGATCTATTGGAAATCTACTAATTGCATGAAGATCAAAACCTCTAGAGCTGCACACTAATGATGTATTGGATAAGTTACATGTTCTATTATGATAATCATAATAAATAGAGCTCCTAAAAGGATTCATGATTTCATTATTTTCCAATGTAATAGTATGAGTAGTAGCTTTTTTATTTGCATTTCCCTTGGTAATATCTAAATCTGGATTTCTTAATAATCGATCCGCATCTTGTCCATAGAAACCACCATAGCCACTATAAATAAAAGTAATACTATCTTTCCCACTATATGCAGGCACATCCGATCCAAAAGGGAATTCCGCCTGAATTAAATCAGGATTAGATCCATTGGTATTGGATGGTCCAAACATATCACAGTCATACACCATGATATGTCTCTTAGGAAGAAGATTATGACTATACACCAACGTTAATGTCCATCCTGAAAACAATCCTTCCACTCCAAACCGTTCCAATTCCGTCTGAAGATTCGCTACACATACGTTAATAGGCGTATTGTATTTACTAACGTCATTCCCACTAAAATATGCACTAACTATATTCGTGACATCCGCATGGCAAGAATATAACCCATAATCTAATCCATCAGCCATATCCTGCTTACTTTCTGATTCTGCCGTAACAGTTTGATAAGCCGAACCTCCTATACTAAATTTTACTTGATTATGTTTATCTGATGTAGTATTTCTATCAGCCGCTTTTATTCTACCTCCCCAACTCAAACGTGCCAATTTAATTTCAGGCTTATTTTTTTCACATTCCTCTGGTTCATCAATATAGAATACACAAATTTGAGCACAGTTTTGATTGAAAAGATTATTAGCAGGATCAGCATTCAAATTCTTCATTTTGCCTTTTTCATACTGAACACCTTCACTATTCAATTGGGTATCTTCTGCCATAAGATCACAATCACCTGGCATTTCAACCAACTCTGTATTGGTGTTGCCGACAACAAGGGAAGCACCATTAATATTGAAGGAATTTATAAGAGTGGCATTTGTAGCATTAGCATTCATCATACAAAACAAAAATGCTATTACAAACCCTAATTTTTTACTAAACAAGATCTTAGACATAAGCAAATAACCCGATATAAAAATAACTTACTCCGTAAATTAGCTATTGAATATTCACCTAACACTACTGAAAATTCATTAACACTAAAAAAAAAATCAAAAATCGTGCCAAAGTTACAATTTTTTTTGTCTTAACTAACAACATTTCAACAGTTTATATTCCCTTAAATTTATAAAACGTTTAAAATAAGGTGATTATATCCCATCCTAAACAAATAGGAGAACAATAATTTTTTTTATAATTAACATTTTTAAACCTATCTTTGCATAAAATTTGATTGTTCGTCTTGTTTTTTCATATGGATAAAAAAAACGTATCAGTTATCATTCCAACCTACAACGGGTGTCATTTATTAAAGACCTACCTGTCTCACACACTGGATATTCTTTCTACTAGTTCATCAATATCAAACTATGAAATCATTGTCATCGATGACGCATCATCCGATGAAACTGTTTCGTACCTGAAGGGACTCTCCCTTCCAGAACTCACCCTCATCGTCAATGAGGTCAACCTAGGTTTTTCAAAAACCATCAACAAAGGAATCCAACAAGCCCAAATGGAGCTATCCCTGCTCCTAAATAACGATATGGAGCTCCCCCGTGATTTCTTCGACAAAACCATTCCTTTCTTTTCTGATTCCAGCGTGTTTGGTGTCTATACGGAGATCCGCGACAGAGCAGGAGAAAAAATCATTGAAAGTCGGAAACTACCACTGTTCAAACATCACGAACTGCACTACAGAGAAACAACAGATATCCAAAATAACAATTCCATTTATTTATGTGGCGGTAATGCGCTTGTGGATACCCATAAATTGAAAGAACTGAACGGATTCAACGAACTATTCTCTCCTTTCTACTTCGAGGATTTTGATCTCTCTCTTCGTGCATGGAGAAAAGGATGGAAATCACTCTACACCAATAATACCTTCTGCCGACACAGTCCTTCATCTACCATTAAAAAGGAGAATAAAAACACATACGTTGAAACCATCTTTAGAAGGAACAAACTGCTATTGAACTATCTGCACAATAGCACGTTTCAAAATCTATTATTATGTGGCAAAATCTATGGAAAAATTCTGTTGTACTCTTTTTTCAAAAATGAAAAGAAGCAAAATTTTATTTCTTCTGCTAAAGCGTTCTTAACCCTCAAGAAAATGGCGGATACACAAAGAGCTAATGAATACAATCAATTAGCACCTATCGATTGGTCATTGTTTCAATAACTCTCTGTAGATTTCTACATATCGTCCCAAATGTTTGTCGTAAGAGAATGATTTAGCATACTCTTCATTACGAATGGCCAAGTCAGGATTTTGTTGAAAAGCCGCAATCGCCTCATTTATCTTGGATGCAATATGATCAGGTTCGAAGTTATCCATAAAGAAAACATGATCCGAACCTATCTCCTTCAATGAAGTTTTATCTGATGAAATCACCGGTTTCCCGAAAAACATCGCCTCAATAATTGGCAATCCAAACCCCTCGAACAGGGATGGGAAGACAAAGGCTTCACAATGGTTATACAACCATATCTTCTCTGAATGAAGGATCTCTCCCAATAAATAGACATTGGAAATAGCTTCATCATGAATACGATTGCGTATCATGTCAGCATATTCGGTCGTATTTTTACCTGCCAAATACAAAGTATAATCAGGCAATCTTTTCATCGCATCCAACAATACATGAAAATTCTTCTTCGGCATAATTTGCCCAATCGTGAAAAGGAATTTTTTATCTGATCCTGGAAGATGAGGTTGTTTCTCATCAGAAGCAGACAAAGCCTCAACACCATTATAAAGCACTTCTATATCCTTTTGCGGATGGAAATAGTTGACGACATCATTTTTAGCAAAATGCGAGATACAGAGCAATCGACTTGCTCTGTCAATCTTTTTTTGCAATCGTTTAGTGTATTTATCCAAGGATGCACCTTCCTTCTCATACAAAAAATTCAAATCGTGAATGGTAAGTATATTTTTTGTTGCACAACGAGAAGGCTTAAAACGACTCAACTGATGAATGGAATGCCACACATCAAACTTAGGCAATAGAAAAGGGAAGATGGTATAAATCTCGCGAGAGACATGATAATAGACATCATCACCAAATGAACCTACATAGGACTTAGGAACCAAAAGATGGATTTCAAAATCAAACTCGGATGCATGTTTACCAAAATATGTAGCATAATTGTATGCTACCTGTCCCAATCCGCAATTGAGATGTTTTAAAATAGATAAATCAACTAAAACTTTTTTCATTCTTACAAGCAATGTATCGTATCTACAAAAATAGATAAAAAGGCTGAATAGCAAAAACAACATCGAGAGAAAGCAAGCAAACTGAATTATTATTCGTAAGTTTGTAGAAAAATTAGAAATATGAAAATCGTTATCAATCCAGAATTTTTACCTTACAAGAACTTTATCGAATCTATTCCCTCTATTTTTGAACAGGAAGGAACTAGCATATATAAAGCACGTAATGAAATAAAAATTTTCGATGTAAACGGTACAATATTGAATGTGAAGTCGTATAAAGTACCCATCTTTATCAATCGGATTGCCTATACTTTTTTCCGTCCGACGAAAGCGAAGCGAGCATACGAATATGCCCTAAAACTTATATCGATGGGTTTTTTATCACCTACTCCCATTGCCTACATTGAAGAAAAAAAAGGAGGATTATTAACGCACTCCTACTTTATAAGCCTACATACTCCTATGCAAGGCAACTTGAGAGTATTTAACGATTGTCTCCCACTAGAAGGTGAAAAAGAAAAATTAGCCATTGCATTTGGAAAATTCTCAGCTGAATTACATAACAAAAAGGTTTTTCATAAAGACTACTCTCCTGGAAATGTTTTATGGGAAAAAATTGGAGATGACTGTTATCATTTCTCACTCATTGACATCAATCGGATGCAGTTCCGAGAAGTAGGGAAAGAGGAAGGATGCGAGAATTTTTGTCGCATGTGGGCTCATGATGATTTTTTCAGAATAGTAGCAAAGATGTATGCTGAAGGAAGAGGATACGATGTAGAGGAATGTACTGATCTATTTCTGCGATATAAACAAAAAGATCGCATTCACCGAAAGAAAAGGGAAAATAGAAAAGCAAAGATTCAAGAATGGAAAGCGAAATTAGGCCTCAACTGATGGCTCTTTAGCTTCAACTGATCTCCTCGTAAGCGAAAAAGAATCTCTGTCAGAAGCATAGTTCCACAGCAACAACTCGAACATAAAGAAAGTCGGCAATAAGTGTGGACCGAACGACTCAAACACACCTTGAAATGTGAAGATGATAACAAAAAGTGTCAGGAAGAACTTATATCGACAACGTATAAAGAAAATCGGAGCCAGTAAGCAGCCCAATAGAATCACAACTCCCAAGACACCGAACTCCATCATGGTACTCAAAAAGATATTATGCGGATGCATCTGCATCTTGTCAACATTTCCTGCTTTATCCAGGATAGGTTCCATCATATAGATACTTTCATAATATTCATGATAAAATCTATCATCTTTCAAGCCTCTTTCCACCAACTGTTCACGCGCACCAACGACACCATATCCCAAAACTGGCTTATCTTTAATCATCTCCACACATACATTCCAAATCACTCTTCGTGGATCATTTGAGACGGATTTATTAGAAAATTGTGGATAGCATGTAATGACTAAAATCGGCAATAAAGCTAAAAGGACTAAGAAACAACGGTTCCACTTAGACATACGTGTCCACAACAAATAGAACACAAACGAAACGATGATGAAAATCATCGAGAGCGCACCTGTTCGTCCGAATGACATCGTAATGCCAATGACAACACAAACCATGCTTATGATCATCAGGATACGTTTCCACTTCTGAACACCCTCAGCTCTGAACATAAACAGAGCTAATAGTAACGTGATATTCATAAACATATTATATGTCATGTGCGCATTGATAGACTTTGATGTACTATACACATAGACCATCAGACTCTCAAATAAAGAGTGACCTTCCCAAAGCCACTTACCACCTAGGAGTTGATAATAACTAATAACTGAATATACCAATAGGATCACCGAAGTTACAGCTAAGACAATCGCAAAATCTCGAATTCGGAACTTATCATTTAGTCCGATGATTCCGATGATTCCATACAAAATAAAAGGCATACGGGATTCTATACAGTGCAAATAATATTGAGAAGACGAACCTGTTTCAAATAGATGCCAAATAGGAATAAGCAAATAAAATAAAATGCATATTAAAAAAGGCCATTTATCCTGACTCCACTTCCATCCCTTGAACCTTTTAAATAAAAGAAGATCCAATAAATATCCAATACCAAAGATAAATAATGAGATACGTTGAAATTTAGTAAATCCAAAAGGAAGTGATGCAAATACAAGCATCATACCAACAACTGGAATATATGGGACAAGCTGAATTAATTTAGTTATTTGAAACATCTTAAATTTTATAACACCTCTACAATTATATTATTACACTTATATACAAATTCTGTGATCAGCACTAACATTAAATAGCATATCCGCACGAGACGGCATCTCTTTTAACATGAAACGAGTTAATCTCTCATAATGAGAAATAAAACGTTTCAATTCATCGTCAGACATCACCCTAAGATTTTTTTGCCCTTCTGTTTTCATTTTCAACTTATTTTCCTGCAATGTTCTCCACTCATACACCTTATCAAAAGAAGGTACTTTTAACATAACCAAAATATCGATTTTATCGAATAATGATTTATAATTATCCTTCAACTGACTGTTGACATAACGTCTCCATACACAATAAGGATCTTCATTCCGTTCCAAATCATTAATGGGTGTCAGCAGTTCCGTTTCTTTCTGTTCAACAGCCCCCATAAACCAACCGTCAAATAGTATCACATTCGGTCTTCCCACAAAAGAATCCCATTGTGACTCTGGGAAACGATCATCAACAGCTTTGTTAAATCTAGGAATAACTGTTTCCGTTTTAGACGATGCCATACATAAAGAAGATAACACCTCTTCACACAGATGGACATCATGCGTACCCGGCACCCCTCTTGTAATTAAAAGAGGGTGAACTTCCTGAGCAAGCTTTTCTCTTTCAGCACGAGTCAAATAAAAATCATCAATGCTGAAGCTCACTACTTTCATATTGTATTGGATCTCTAGCACTACCTTAAGCAAAGCACTAAAAGTAGTCTTACCAGCACCTTGAGCCCCATTCACACCAATGATTTGGGTCTTATCTTCAACATTAAGACCCGTATGGATCAAATTAGCCATAGGAAGATAGATACGCTCTAAATCTTCCATCAGATTTTCGTCCAACATCAACTCCTTCAATTTTGCTCTGAAGGCCGTTTGTAAATCAATTATATGTAATCCAAACATAGTATCCAATTTAGTTAGACTTGAAAATTCGTTGCAGTAACAATCTCAATTCATCCGTCGGTTCAGCCCCTTTTGTCATTAAGAAGTTACCATCTTTATCAATCAAGAAGAAAGAGGGAATACTCTTTATATTATATCTTGACTTTATCGCATCTGAATCATCAACAAGCATAAAATACATTTTATCTCCATAGCGTTGAGATAATTTTAAGACTGCTTCTTGCGAATCATACAACCCAACATTCAAAATGACTAGATCCTTCTTATAATCATTCTGAAAGCGCACTAAAACATCTAAATCTTTTTGAGTCTGATCTATATAAGAATTCTCAAAGTTTAAATATATATATTTTCCCTTGAAATCAGAAAATTTTTTCTTTTTTCCTTCAACTGTCTTCATAACAAAATCCGGAGCTGCCATTCCGATAATATTCGTAGAAGTATTATTTAGAATATAAGCAAGGATATCACGATTTTGCTGAGAGGCAATACCGGAACCTATTTTCTGGAGTAGATCCATCACCTTGATTTGATTAAACTGATTCTGGTTGATCAAGTCATACAACCATTTAATCGCTACCAATTCTCTCAAATCAGGATCCGTTATGCCATACCGATTAGAAAGTAACATGAAATACATCTTCACATTTCCTTCTTCAACAATACGTTGAAACGCAAGATATTGTTCTCTATCATATTGAGATTGTACGATGAAATCGCCAAAACAGTTATTAAAGATATCCCAAAAAGCAGGACTACTCTCATTCACTCCTAACCGATTGATGCGAGCAATGATACTATCCTGATATACATTAGGAGAACTATTCAACAAAAGTAGAAAACGCTCTTCCATATATCTTGACAAGTAACGATCACTATAAAAATCATTGAATATCTCTTTCATCTGATCGATAGAAACTAGGATGGAATCGACAGAATTTGAATAAACCAGGTGTTTCATAGAATAAAAATCGAAGGCATCTTCAAACTCCATCAATTTATAATTAAAGTCCCCTTGCTTCAGACCGACAATCTGTAAAAGGACATCCGTAGGTTTAAAATAAGGATCTAATTTTTGTGCCAAAGTCCTTTCAGCATAAGGAGGCAAGTTGACAACATAATCTTTCCCGGACTCTAGAAATATAAATCCGTTGTATGTTTCTGAAGGAATAAAAGCTTGTAAAGGAGTAGCAATATTAACTGTAAATGAAAACCTTCCAGTAGGATCAACGATACATGAATCCAATGTCCGTTGCATTCCCACGATTTCATCCATATAATAATTCAACTTTAGTGTTTTACCAGCAAAAGAAGGTGCTACACCAGAAAGTGTAGTACTCTTACCCCACATTGCAATTGATAGAGTAAATAAAACTATTGATAAAAATAATTTCTTCATTTTGCACAAAGTAAAATGCAAAAATATAAAAAATATTCAAGCAACATGGTTTCATAAAAAGAGAAAATAAACCGATACGATTGAATTTATCATATACAGTTATTTTCTTTGAACCAATCAAACTATCTTCTCAGTATAATTTCTCGAATAAACTCGAATAAAAAAGAGGATACCCTACGTATATAAACAAAAAAAAACCACAACTAACTCTTCACAAAGTGATTGTGGTTACTATTTTAAAGTATAAATGTTTCCTGGGAACGAAATCTTATTTTCCGTTTTCATTGCAAAGATAAGGCATACTGCGTTGCTACAACGTAGAATCATCGTTCAAATTAGGATGAAAAATGTTTCAATACACGAAAAATAGATTATTTAACAAAATAAATAGCAAAATACTTGACGAAAGTTAAAATGATATTTTTGAGGACAGATTACACATGAACAGATCCACTTGAGAGCTAGAAATTACTAACATCTAATTGTTAATAAATCATTGTATCATGTTAATAAAATATTTAATTTTGCATAAACTAAGAGAAGATATGAATTTCAAATTCGACGTCATTGTTATTGGAGCTGGACATGCTGGATGTGAAGCCGCTTCAGCAGCAGCAAGACTTGGATCAAAAACACTTTTGATCACAATGGATATGCACAAAATAGCCCAAATGAGTTGCAATCCAGCCATTGGAGGAATTGCGAAAGGACAAATCGTGCGAGAGATAGATGCACTTGGTGGCTTTTGTGGAATCGTGACTGATATGACAGCCATTCAATACCGAATGTTAAATCGATCAAAAGGACCCGCAATGTGGAGCCCTCGTTCGCAGGCCGACCGACAAAAATTCAGCGAGAAATGGCGTAATATACTTGAAAACACTCCTAACCTGAGCATGTGGCAAGATTCAGCCACTGAATTTATCATGAATGGAAAACAGGTCACAGGAGTGAAAACAGCCATGGGAGCATGCTTCGAGGCCAAATCAGTTGTTCTGACTGCAGGTACTTTTCTTAGCGGACTGATCCATTGTGGAAAAACACAAATTCATGCTGGAAGAATCTCAGAACCAGCATCATACGGAATAACTGAGCAACTTAAAAGCTTAGGCATCACAACAGGTAGAATGAAAACAGGTACCCCTGTAAGAATAGATGGAAGAACCATTGATTTCTCTGTTATGACCGTTCAGGATGGAGAAGATGATTTCCATAAATTCTCATATCTGGATTTTAAACCAAGACCCCTTCAACAAAAAAGTTGCTTTATCACATATACAAACGAAGAGACTCATAAAATCCTTCGCGAAGGATTACCAGATTCTCCCCTTTTCAACGGACAAATCAAGAGTATTGGACCTCGTTACTGTCCAAGTATCGAGACAAAAATCGTGACATTTGCTGATAAAGAAAGGCATCAACTATTTTTGGAACCTGAAGGAGAAACAACCCAAGAGTATTATCTGAATGGATTCTCCTCTTCCCTACCTCTTGATATACAGGTGAGAGCACTCAAAACAATCAAAGGATTAGAAAATGCTGATATCTATCGTCCTGGATATGCCATAGAATATGACTACTTCGATCCAACTCAACTAAAACATACATTGGAATCAAAGATAGTTGAGAACCTATTCTTAGCAGGACAGGTGAATGGAACAACCGGATATGAGGAAGCAGCAGGACAAGGAATCATCGCGGGTATCAATGCGCACCAAAAATGTTGGGGAAAAGAGGAGTTCACACTCAGTCGAGATGAATCCTATATCGGCGTGTTGATTGACGACCTTGTTACAAAAGGGGTTGACGAGCCTTACCGAATGTTTACATCAAGAGCAGAATACAGAATCCTATTGAGACAGGATGATTGTGATGCAAGATTGACACCAAGATCATACGAATTAGGTTTAGCCACAAAAGAACGATACGATCTATATGTATCTAAAAAAGAAGAAATTCAAAAATTAACCGATTTTATCGAGAATTTCCATATTAAAGCTAATCTAATAAATGACTTTTTAGAGAAAAACGGAACTACGAAATTGAATAATGGCTGTAAGCTGGTAGATCTAGTTACACGTCCGCAGCTCTCCATCAATACATTGGCAGAAGGCATTCCGGCACTAAAGAAAGCTATTAATTCCATTACAAACCGTAAAGAGGAAATCGTAGAAGCAACCGAAATAAATATAAAATATAAAGGATATATCGAACGTGAAACATTGATTGCCAATAAATTAAGTAGATTGGAAAATATAAAAATCAAGGGTAAGTTTGACTATGCTTCACTGAACTCATTATCAACAGAGGCACGTCAGAAACTAGAACGCATCGATCCAGAAACAATCGGTCAAGCAAGACGAATTCCAGGCATTTCACCTAGCGATATAAATATCCTATTGATTCTTTTAGGAAGATAAATATGGAAAAAGAAGTATCTCATCTAAAACAGATTGTATTATCACTTCCCGATAAACCGGGAATCTACCAATACATCAATAACAAAGATGAGATTATATACGTTGGAAAGGCAAAAAATCTAAAAAGACGTGTTTCTTCTTATTTCAACAAAGAACAGCAAAGCATTAAAACGCGCATTCTAGTAAAACAAATCGTAGATATAAAATATATCGTAGTTGAAACAGAACAAGACGCACTTCTATTAGAAAACAGTCTTATAAAAAAACATCAACCTCGATATAATATTCTATTAAAAGACGATAAAACATACCCTTCCATCTGTATTAAAAACGAATATTTTCCAAGAGTTTTTAAAACTAGAAACATCGTAAAAGATGGGTCTAAATACTATGGTCCATACACCTATGCCCCAGCTCTTAGAACAATACTCGAATTAATCGAACAACTATACCCTCTCAGAAATTGCAAACTAAATTTAACTCCTGAAGCTATTCAGCGCAATAATTATAAAGTTTGCCTACAATATCATATCAAAAAATGCAAAGGTTGTTGCGAAGGACTTCAAAGTGCTGAAGAATACAATAAAAACATCAGTGAAATAAAACAAATTCTGAAAGGAGAAATCGGTGAAATAGAAAAAAAACTACAAACCGAAATGATGCAGCTGGCTGATGAAATGAAATTCGAGGAAGCACAAATCATCAAAGAAAAATTGTTCGTTCTCAGCCAATATAAATCCAAGTCAACCATCGTAAATCCTATGTTAACCAACATAGATACATTCGCCATAGAAATCGATGAAAACGATGCTTTTATCAATTATTTAAAAGTCACCAATGGCACGATCACCCAAGCCTACACACTGGAATATAAAATACGAACAGATGAGGAAAAAGAAGAGATATTGGCCAGTGCTGTTGTTGAACTACGAAATAAATTTAAAAGTCAATCAAAAGAAATTTTATTACCATTTGATATTGGATATAATTTAAATGATGCCGTGGTAACCATACCACAAAGAGGAGAAAAAAGAAAATTGTTGGACTTATCCATTCAGAACGTGAAACAATATCGTTTTGATCGAATGAAACAGATGGAAAAGTTCAATCCAGAACAAAGAGCAACGAAGCTGTTAAAAACATTACAAAACCTTTTGAAACTGGAGCATCTTCCGGTACAAATTGAATGTTTTGACAATTCAAACATACAGGGAAGTGATGCGGTGGCAGCATGTGTTGTTTACAAAATGGCGAAACCATCTAAGAATGATTATCGTAAATATATCATTAAGACTGTTGAAGGAGCCAATGATTATGCCTCGATGAAAGAGGTGGTTAGAAGAAGATATTCAAGATTAATTGCAGAGGAAAGTGCTATCCCTCAATTGATTATAGCAGATGGAGGAATTGGGCAGATGGAAGTCATACGAGAAGTAATAGAAGATGAATTACATCTAAACATACCGATTGCAGGATTAGCTAAAAATGAGAAACATAGGACGAAAGAACTATTATTCGGGTTTCCTCCTAAAGTTATAGGCATGGATCCCAGTGATGAAGTATTCAAATTTTTAGGTTCGATACAAGATGAAGTGCATCGTTTTGCCATCAAATTTCACAGAGAAAAAAGAAGTAAATCGCAGTTACACAGTGAGTTAGATATAAAAGGAATAGGATCTAAGACGCAAGAAAAACTATTAAAGGAGTTGAAAAGTGTAAAACGAATCAAGGAAACAGATAAGGATAGATTGATAGAACTGATTGGCAAAGACAAAGCCACCATTATATATAATCATTTTCACGATGAAAACGAAAAAAATTAGAATATGAGAGTAGTTATACAAAGAGTAACCGAAGCATCTGTCACCATAAATGAAAAGGTAAAATCGCAGATTGGTGAAGGGCTACTAGTCTTAGTTGGAATTGAAGATCGAGATAGAGATGAAGACATAGAATGGCTGTCTAATAAGATTGTCAACATGAGAATATTCAACGATGAAAACGGAGTTATGAATCGTTCTGTTATGGATATAGACGGAGAAATTCTTGTGGTAAGTCAGTTTACATTACAAGCATCGACTAAAAAAGGGAATCGGCCATCTTATATAAAAGCATCCAAACATGATTTTGCCATTCCGATGTATAATAAATTTTGCGACAGAATAAGTAAATTATTAGGAAAAGAAGTAAAAACCGGAGAGTTTGGTTCTGATATGAAAGTAAGGCTTTTGAATGATGGACCGACAACAATCATAATGGACTCTCAAAATAAGGAATAAATATGGATTACAAAAGAGAAGATTTTGAAATAATGGCACCAGTAGGCTCCTATGAAAGTCTGATGGCCGCCATACATGCAGGAGCGAATTCGGTCTATTTTGGAATAGAGAAATTGAATATGCGTTCAAGATCTGCAAGTAATTTCACCACTGAAGATTTACGTAAAATAGTAAAAATCTGCAAAGAGAACAATGTCAAAAGTTATTTAACGGTCAACACTGTTGTATATAATAACGACATTGACTTGATGCATGAAATAATTGATACAGCAAAAGAAGTTGAGATTAGTGCCATAATAGCAGCGGATGTAGCAGTCATGTTGTATGCCTATGAGAAAGGAGTTGAAGTGCATCTATCTACACAGCTAAACATAGCGAATGTAGAAGCATTAAAATTTTATGCAAGATATGCAGATGTTGTAGTATTAGCGAGGGAATGTAACATGGAGCAAGTAGCTGAAATATGGTCAGCTATTCAAAACGAAAAGATCTGTGGTCCGAAAGGTGAACTGATAAAAATAGAAATGTTTTGTCATGGTGCATTATGTATGGCAGTATCGGGTAAATGTTATTTAAGTTTACATGAACTAAATGCATCGGCCAATAGAGGGGCATGTTATCAAGTATGTCGGCATGGATATAGATTAATTGACGATGAAAGGGACATTGAGATAAAAGTAGATAATCAATATTTAATGTCGCCAAAAGATTTAAAAACGATTCATTTTTTGAATAAACTAATGGATTCTGGAGTTAGAGTTTTCAAGATTGAAGGAAGAGCGAGAGGACCAGAATATGTAAAAACGGTAGTAGAATGTTACAATGAAGCGATACTATCCTATATAGATGGAAGTTATTCTGAAGAGAAAATAGCAAGATGGGATGAACGATTAAAAACTGTTTTCAATCGTGGATTTTGGAATGGTTACTATTTAGGTCAACGATTAGGTGAATGGAGTTCTACATATGGATCAGAATCTACAAAAAGAAAAGTTTATGTAGGAAAAGGAATGAAATACTATTCAAAAATTGGTGTAGCAGAATTTTTAGTTGAAACAAAATATGGTGTTAAAAAAGGAGATGATTTAATCATAACAGGACCAACCACAGGAGTAATAGAATTAAAAGCAAAAGAGATACAAGTTGATTGTCATTCAGCTGATAGTTGTAAGAGAGGTGAACTATTTTCCATTAAAGTTCCTGAAAAGATTCGACCATCTGATAAACTATATAAGATTGTAGAAGCATCAGAGGTACCCAATAATCAATAATGTTCCACGTGAAACACTCTTCATAAAATGAAAATAGGTAATATAGAATTTGATAAATATCCTTTATTTTTAGCACCAATGGAAGATGTGACAGATCCTGCATTCAGATTATTATGTAAAAAATTTGGTGCAGATATGGTCTATTCTGAATTTATCTCAGCTGATGCATTAATCAGAAGTATAGAAAGCAGTGCTAAAAAATTAACTATATATGATCAAGAAAGACCAGTAGCTATTCAATTATATGGTAGAGAACCAGAACCTATAAGAGATGCTGCCATCATAGCAGAAGAAGCAAATCCTGATATAATAGATTTAAACTTTGGATGTCCCGTAAAAAAAGTAGCAGGAAAAGGCGGAGGAGCAGGATTATTAAAAGATATTCCAAAAATGCTTGAAATTATTACAGCAGTTGTAAAAGCTGTAAAAAAACCAGTAACAGTAAAAACTAGATTGGGATGGGATGAAAGTAGCAAAATAATAACAACACTGGCCGAACAAATACAAGATTGCGGAGCACAAGCTTTAGCTATTCATGGAAGAACAAGAGCACAAATGTACACAGGTAATGCTGATTGGACATTAATTGGTGAAGTAAAAAATAATCCTAGAATTCATATTCCAATTATAGGAAATGGAGATGTCACAACCCCTGAAAGAGCAAAAGAGTGTTTCGAACAATATGGTGTAGATGCAGTCATGATAGGAAGAGGAAGTATTGGACAACCTTGGATATTTAAAGAAATAAAAGACTATCTATCAACAGGAGAAAAAAGTAAAAAAGAAAGTTTCCGATTCTACCTAAATATTCTAAAAGAACAAGTTAATAATAATATAGAAATGCTCGATGAAATAAGAGGAATTCATCATACAAGAAGACACTTAGCAGCATCACCTATTTTAAAAGGATTAAATAATTTCAAACAAACAAGAATTAAAATTTTGAGAACCGAATCAAGAGATGAACTATTTGAAATATTAGACAACGTCGAAAAAGAATACAGACTAGAATAGTAAAATCACTAATGATAAATTAGTGTTCCACGTGGAACAGAATAAAATGTATAAGAAAAGTTTCCACGTGGAACATATTTTTTAATGTGCTTCCAACCAATTATCTCCAACTCCACAATCTACTGTTAACGGAACTGAAAGAGTAATGGCTGATTCCATTTCTTCTGTTATGATTTTTTTGAGCTGTTCAACTTCTTCTATTGGACAGTTGAAATTTAATTCGTCATGGATTTGTAAAATCATTCTAGCTCTCATGGACTCCTTCTTTAATCTTTCATAAATTTTCACCATGGCAATTTTAATGATATCCGCAGCTGTACCCTGAATAGGAGCATTAATAGCATTTCGCTCAGCAAAACCTCGAACTGTTGCATTACGTGAATTAATATCTGGTAAAAATCTTTTTCGATGATAAATAGTTTCAACATAACCATTGTTACGTGCAAACTCAGTAATAGTATTCATATACTGTTGAATGGTAGGATAAGTAGCATAATAATCATCAATCAAAACTTTAGCTTCTGATCTTGGAATGGATAAGCGCTCAGCAAGACCAAAAACAGAAATACCATATATAATACCAAAATTAGCAGTCTTTGCTTTCCTTCTCATATCAGAAGTAACTTCAGATAAATCAACTTTAAAAATCTTTGATGCAGTTGAAGCATGAATATCCAAAGAAGAATTGAACGCAGATACCATCGTTTCATCCTGACTCAAATGAGCTAACAATCGTAACTCAATTTGAGAATAATCAGCGGAAACAAATTTGTAATTTTTATCTGCTATAAAAGCTTTACGAATCTCTTTTCCTAATTCATCTCGTACAGGTATATTTTGTAAATTCGGATTACTTGAACTTAAACGTCCAGTCGCCGTGACAGCCTGATTAAAAGAAGTATGAATTTTTCCTGTAGATGGATTAATTAAAGTAGGCAACGTATCAACATAAGTAGAAAGTAATTTTTTAATTCCACGATACTCTAATATCAAATCAATAACTGGATGTTTGCCACGTAATGATTCCAAAACTTCTTCCGATGTTGAATATTGTCCCGTTTTAGTTTTACGTGCTTTTTCATCTAATTGTAACTTTTCAAAAATAACCTCTCCTACCTGTTTAGGCGAACTTAAATTAAATTGAAAACCAACCAATTCATAAACCTTATCTTCTATATCCGTTAACTTTTTTGTCAAATCAACAGAAATCGTATGAAGCGCTTCAACATCAATCCGAACACCCTCCCACTCCATACTAGACAAAACATAGATTAAAGGCATCTCAACATTGTAAAATAAAAACTCTAACTGATTTTCTTGAATCATTGGTGAGAAAACCTGTTTCAATTTTAACGTTACATCTACATCCTCACACGCATACTCACATAATCTTTTTCGATCTACCTGTCTGATAGGAATCTGATTTTTTCCTTTCTCTCCACATAAATCTTCATACGTGATTGTCTTATATTTTAAATAGACCTCAGCTAAATAATCCATATTATGCTTTAACTCAGGTTGTAAAAGATAATGAGCAATCATCGTATCAAATAAAGGTCCATCGACATTGATACCATAAGACTTCAAAAATAAAATATCAAATTTTATATTTTGTCCAATCTTTGTAATTTGAGGATCTTCAAAATATTTTTTAAAATAAGAGAGGTATTCAATAGCTTTAGACCGCTCTTCTGGTAAATAAACAAAAAATGCTTCTCCTTCAACAAAACAAAAAGAAATTCCTACCAATGTATCCTTAAAAGGTGAAATTCCTGTCGTTTCTGTGTCAAAACAGAAGAAATCATGCTTGTCAAAATAAGGTAAAATATTGAGTATATCTTCCTGATTATCAATTAATTTATATTGATAAGACAGAGAACTTAACTCACTGAGATTTGAATATTTATTTTGATCCGTACCATCACTCGTGAAATTATCAAAGAGAGAGAGTTGAGTTGGTTGTTTTTTTACTGAACCAACATCATATTTTTTCAAATAAGACTTAAACTCTAAATTGGTAAAAATAGGAATCAACAAATCCAAGTTCGGTGACTTAAGAATAAAATCATCTTCATTAAATTCAAAAGGAACATCTAAACGAATGGTAGCTAAAAATTTTGAAAGTTTGATGTTTTCAACATTCTGTTCAATCTTTAACTTTAAAGCACCCTTCAATTGATCTGTTGAAGATAACAACGAATCAATAGAACCAAAATCCTGTAATAATTTCACAGCAGTCTTCTCCCCTACTCCCGGACAACCAGGAATATTATCTGAACTATCTCCCATCAAACCAAGTAAATCAATAATTTGATCTGTAGAAGAGACTGACCAATGTTCCTTAACCTGTTCAACTCCCATAAGATCATAACCAGCACCATGTCTAGGACGATACATAAAGATGTGATCTGTAACTAATTGTGCATAATCTTTATCAGGAGTAACCATAAAAACATCAAAACCTTTTTTCTCAGCTAAATGAGCAATCGTACCAATTACATCATCCGCTTCAAAATCAGGAACTTCAACAACAGGAATATTATAAGCGTTCAATAACTCTTTAATAATAGGAATTGATAGTTTGATATCCTCAGGTGTAGCTTGACGTTGAGCTTTGTATGGTTCATACATTTTATGTCTGAATGTAGGACCTGAAGGATCAAAACAAACCGCAAAATGTGTTGGTTTACAACTCTTTAAAACATCCTCTAATGTATTTACAAAACCTAAAATAGAAGAAGTATTAAATCCTTTTGAATTGATTCGAGGACTTTTTATAAGAGCATAATAGGCTCTATATATAATGGCATACGCATCTAATAAATAAAGTTTTTTTTCCATAAGAGAAAGAAAAGTGAAACAGTAAAGTAATGTATATAAATAACAATGAACAAAGATAAAGAAATTAAGGTGCTATAAAGCGTAAATAGACTAAAAAATATGGAAAAATATTACTAATTTTGCATAAAAATATTTCAAGGATGATAAGCATTGAACAAATTAAAGAACCCATTCAAACTGAATTTGAAAAATTTCAGGTAAAATTCAATCATGCCTTTAACAGCGACAATGAACTTATCAACATTGTAAATCAATATATTTTAAAAAAAACAGGAAAACAGATACGACCTATTCTGACTATCTTAGCAGCTAAAAGTCAAGGAGAAGTAAACGAAAATACATATCGATGTGCAATTGCCATGGAAATGTTGCACACAGCTAGTTTAATTCATGATGATGTAGTTGATGAAAGTAATGAAAGAAGAGGTCAAGAATCCGTTAATGCAAAATGGAATAATAAAGTATCTATATTAGTAGGTGATTATTTATTATCCCAGGCTTTATCCATAGCGAATGAAACAGAAAGTCACAAGATATTAACAAAAATTACGCAATTAGGTAAGAAACTTTCTGAAGGAGAACTCCTTCAAATTTCGAACGTAAAAAACATAAATTGTGACGAAGAAAAATACATTGATGTAATCAGAAAAAAAACAGCTGCCTTATTTGAAACCTGTACATATTCTGGTGCTATATCAGTGAAATATAATGAGTTACAAACAAAAATACTTGAGAAATTTGGAGAAATATACGGAATATGTTTTCAAATAAAAGATGATATATTCGATTATATCTCTTCCGAAAAAAAGCTGGGTAAACCTGTTGGAAATGATATAAGAGAAGGTAAAATCACACTTCCTCTTTTGTATGCTTTAAATGTTAGTCAACAAAAAGAAGAATACATTGATATCATTAGAAGAAAAGATTTTACTAAAGAAAATATAGAAAAAATAATAAACTTTGCGATCAGCAATGGTGGTATTGAGTACGCAAAACAAAAGATGGAAAAATATAAACAGGAAGCACTCTCGATACTCAAAAATATAGAAAACGAAAAAATCAGAAAATCACTAGAATTGGTACTGCAACATACAATAGAAAGAGAAAATTAAATAGGAGGTTATCATAACGATAACCTCCCCTATTTTTTATAAGATCTTAAAAATAAGAAATTTCTCTACCTGAAAGATCAGACAAAAGACGATTAATCAACTTACTTGTTCCTATTCTGAACAAAGATGAATTCATCCATTCTTCACCTAAAATAGTAGATACCAATGTGTAATATTTAACAGCTGTCATTGTATCAGATACACCACCTGCTACTTTTAAACCAACTTTCTGATTGTTCAGTTCATTAAACTCTTTGATTGCTTGAGCCATGACATAAACAGCCTCAAATGTAGCTCCTTTAGCTGCTTTACCAGTAGATGTCTTAATAAAATCAGCACCTGCAGCCATTGCGATAATAGAAGCTTTCTTTATCAAGACAGGATCTTCTAAAACACCTGTTTCTAAAATAACCTTCAATTTTGCTCCCTGACAAGCTGATTTTATTTCGCATAGTTCATCATATACTTCACTATAACAACGCGAGCAGAAGAGCCCTAAAGGCATAACAACGTCAATTTCAGTAGCACCCTCCATAATAGACATTCCTACCTCAGCAATTTTTACCTCAATAAACGTATTTGAATGAGGAAAACCTACAACCGTAGCTATCTCTACATCTTCTTGTAAACTATCCTTCACTGTAGAAATATAAGAAGGATAAACACAAATAGCTGCAGGATGAGGCATAATTTCAAATTCTTCATCAAAACCGTTAACTAAATCAACAAGAGAAGTGATCTTAGAGATTGTATCATCTGAGTTTAATGATGTTAAATCAATACAACTAAGTATGTTACTGTAAACAGACTTTTGATTGTACACTTTAATATTATCTGCAATAATAGATTCAGCTTGTTGTGTGATAAAACCAGGTTCTAAATTCGTAAAATCATATTTAGAAAATAATTCATCAAATCGATCCATAACTTTTATTTTAATTTATCATTAGTTAAATGACGAGTCGAATCTCGTTCAGTTTTTTTCTTCAAATTATCGTTAAACGCTTCTTCTAAGTTAACACCAGTTTGATTTGCAATGCAGACTAAAACCCAAAGTACATCGGCCAACTCATCTTTAAGATGATAGTTTAAATCTGACTCTTTAGACGACTGATCACCATATTTACGGGCCATGACACGAGCCAACTCCCCTACCTCTTCCATCAAAACAGCCGTATTGGTAAGTTCGCTGAAATAACGTACGCCATAGGTTTTAATCCATTGATCTACTGATAATTGTAATTCATCTAATGTCATATCACAATCCTAGTTTTTGACTCACATCGAGCATACGTACAATAGGTAACTTAGCACGTTCAATGATAGCAGGATCAACCAATACCTCAGGAGAATTATTTACTAAACAATTATATAATTTTTCAAGTGTATTTAGTTTCATGTAACTGCAATTATTACAAGCACAGACACTATCCTCTGGTGGAACAGGTATGAATACTTTATTTGGAGCCTTCTTCTTCATCTCATGTAAAATACCACTTTCTGTAGCAACCAAAAATTCAGTAGCATCTGATGTAACAGAATAATTTAATAATGCAGCTGTAGAACCTACCTTATCGGCCAATTCAACAATTGCACCACGACATTCTGGATGAACTAAAACCTTTGCATTCGGATAAATCTTCTTTAACGCAACTAACTTTTCTACAGAAAACTGTTCATGGACATGACATGCACCATTCCATAACACCATATTTCTGCCTGTTATTGAATTAATATAGTTACCCAAGTTTCTATCAGGACCGAATATGATTTTCTCATCTTTAGGAAAACTTTCTACTATTTGTTTAGCATTCGAAGAAGTGACAACAATATCTGTTAATGCTTTGACATTTGCTGTAGTATTAACATAAGAAATAACCGTATGACCAGGATGTTGATCGATAAACTTCTTAAATTCATCTGCCGGACAACTATCGGCCAATGAACAACCAGCATTCATATCTGGAACTAACACTGTTTTCTCCGGACAAAGTATCTTAGCAGTCTCACCCATAAAATGAACACCACATAACACTATAATATCTGCATCCGTTTTAGCAGCTTGTTGTGCTAAGTAGAGGCTATCTCCGATACAATCAGCAATATCTTGTATTTCACCATCTGTGTAATAGTGAGCCATGATAACTGCATTCTTCTCTTTCTTTAGTTTTAAAATTTTTTCCTTTATATCCATACTGTTCTTTATAACCTTTATTTTTTTTAATAAATAAATATATAGAATAAATAGATAATGATTATAATAGAATGTTAGTTTGGTTGAAACAAAAAATAAAATTTATTTGCATATTTCAATCATAAAAAATCATTCACATAAAATTATACAGAATGTTAAATAGTCTCTTTTGATATACAATATATTAGCTATCTTATCAACAGATTTAACATTTTAGCAAAGATATAAATTATTAAAAATAAAAGTGACCTGAAATGTGTAAATAAGTCGTTGAAATTATAAATGAAAAAAATGATAATTAATTTGGCGTTTACAGATGTGAGTTTGTATATACAGATTTTTGAATTGATAAATTTTTTTTTTCATTTTTTATTTCGGACAACTTTACAACTTATCAACAGGGTTATTAATAGAAAAGTAACAAGTAATTTACAGCGAATGGTTAGAAAATAAAATATTATGGTTGCCTTTAGATTCTCTTATTTCTCGCATATCCCCAAAAGTGTTTGTGTTGTTTGTGTGAATCTCGATTTTTGCATATTTTTCTACGATAATCAGTCGAACCTCTTCCTCGTTTTGAAACGGGGATGTGTACAATCATTTAGGAGCAAGAATATAATACTTCAGTCCATCGGTGTGGTGTAATATGCCTTGCACATAGAAGTAATATTTTATCTATGCAAAAGTATGATAAAAATGGTACAATTGGATTGTAAATGTGTGACGATGGAACGAATCACTCTGGCACATAAATAATCTCCCCATTTTCCAATTGGTAGGCGACGCCCACCTTCTTTCCTCTTTTCCCCTCAGATGGCTCTGATTCATCGGTGGCGGTGTATCGGTTGATTTT
>JBGUIU010000300.1:0-67407 GCA_045113275.1 Paludibacteraceae bacterium | reverse complement strand
TCAAATAGTAAGCTTGCAACCCCATCAGACTAAAGAATGAAAGAATCATGACGGAGAGAAGGAGTATCATTGTCCATTTCTTCATATTTGCAAAGATAGAAAAGAGATTCTTGAATCAAGAAAAAACGTTTTTGATTTTAGATTCTTTATTTTAATTTATCTTAAAATTAAAAGCCCGTGTTCTTCTCATAATTATAAACAGCAAAACAACTATATTTCAAAAAAAGGATTACCTTTGCATAGCGAATAAAGAAAGCATCTCAACTCATGAATATTCCTCCACTAATTGCCGATTTAGCACTCATACTGATCAGTGCGGGAGTGACAACCATTCTCTTTAAGTGGTTGAAGCAACCGGTCGTGCTCGGCTACATTGTTGCTGGATGTCTCGTCAGCTCTCAGATCTCTCTTACGCCGAGTGTATCAGGCGCATCAGACATTGGAACATGGGCAGATATAGGTGTTATCTTTTTGCTCTTCAGCTTAGGATTGGATTTTAGCTTTAAGAAGTTATTGAATGTTGGACGAACCGCCATAATAGCAGCGCTTGTCATCGTCTCCTTCATGATCATATTAGGCTTCCTCGTTGGTTTGGCAATGGGTTGGGGCATCACCAACAGCATCCTCTTAGGAGGTATGATATCCATGTCTTCTACGGCTATAATCATAAAAGCTTTTGACGACATGGGACTGAGGAGTCAGAAGTTCACCAAGCTAGTTTTTGGCATCCTCATCTTCGAAGATCTAATAGCCATTGTTCTCATGGTGTTAATTTCCACCATATTCGTAGGTAAATCTTTCGAAGGAACTGAACTTATATATGGAATTCTGAAACTGGTATTCTTCCTAGTTGTTTGGCTGATTGCCGGAATATATTTTGTACCTATCATTCTAAAAAAGGCTAAAAGCGTACTTAATGATGAAACACTTCTGGTGTTCTCCTTAGGTCTTTGTTTCTGCATGGTTTTATTTGCCATGAATGTGGGCTTTTCTTCTGCCTTAGGTGCTTTTGTCATGGGTTCAGTCATGGCCGAGACATTAGAAGCCGAGAGAGTGGAGAAGATTGTCAGACCGGTCAAAGACCTGTTCGGCGCCATTTTCTTTGTTTCCGTAGGTATGATGGTTAACTTCTCAATCATCATCGATTATGCCTTCCCTATCTTTATTCTAGTACTGACCATTATCATCGGACAGATTGTATTTGCTTCCATGGGACTCATCCTATCAGGACAGTCTCTTAAAGTAGCGATACAATCAGGGTTCTGTCTGACTCAGATAGGAGAATTTGCCTTCATCATCGCCATGCTAGGAACGAATCTTGGCATCATTGATGAATTTATCTATCCTATAATTGTTGCCGTTTCTGTCATCACGATCTTCATCACACCTTATATGATGAGACTGACAGAACCTGCCTACAACTTCTTGGAAAAACGATTGCCAGAGAACTGGAAAAAACATATCGAGGCACGTGCCACTGCGGGCAAATCTGCTCACAACGAAAACATGTGGCAAATCCTACTGCTTGAGATTCTTCGCATTGTAGCGGTTTATTCCATCTTAAGCATTGCCATTATCATTCTTTCTATCAACTATGTATTACCAATTATCACTGAAAGCATACCTGGTATCTGGGGAAAGATTCTTGCGGCGAGTCTGACCATCCTATTCATTGCACCTCTTCAACGTGCATTGGTAGCTAAAAAGAACCACTCCATCGAATATAAATATCTTTGGGCCGCCAATAAATTCAACCGTGCGCCCCTGGTTATACTTATTATTCTACGATTCACTTTGGCCTTCGGCTTCGTTGCCTTTGTACTTATCCGCACCTTCAATGCCAAGGTCGGCATCACCGTCTTCATTGCCTGCGTCATTGTTCTCCTCATGATGGTTTCCAAGAGACTCAAATTGTACTCTATTAAACTGGAACGTAAATTCCTCCATAATCTAAACTCACGAGAATATGAGCAAGACAAAAAAGTGGAGAAAGAATCAGGCTATAAAAAAGGATTAGCCTCTCAACTCTCTTCTTACGATGTGCATCTAGTAGATTACGTCATATCCCAAAATGCTATTTGCATCGGTAAAAAGCTCAAGGATCTGAACTACAGACAAAAATTTGGCATCCACATCGTATCCATACTTCGTGGAAATAAACGCATCAACATTCCTGGCGGAGAAGTACAGCTTTTCCCTCTAGATAAAATACTTGTTCTTGGAACTGACGAGCAACTGGAGAAATTTCAGAGCGAA
The DNA here is from genome assembly GCA_045113275.1 of Paludibacteraceae bacterium. Taxonomy (GTDB): domain Bacteria; phylum Bacteroidota; class Bacteroidia; order Bacteroidales; family Paludibacteraceae; genus UBA1181. Next base: position 65,151 of record JBGUIU010000300.1, on the reverse strand, counting down.
ATCAAAATTGAATCTGTCATTTCCGAGAGTGCCAATCGAAACGTCAGCATCGAGCAATTTGAAATCACAGCGAATTCACCATTCCTCGGGAAGACATTGGAAAATTCAGGCATACGAGAAAAGAATGGTTGCACCGTTGTTGGAATCGAACGAAATGGCATATCTACGATGAATCCAGAATCTCAGACGATCTTCCGTAAAGGTGATTTCGTCTGGGTAGTAGGTGAAACCGAAAGCATCAGAAAACTCATTGCCAAAGAAGACAGCGTAACGGTAATGGAGGAATGCTAATCCCCCTCTTAAGAATGATTATTAGTTAGAATGGATAACCTACAGAAAAATGTAGGGCAAAATTATCGTTCCATGAAGGATGTGTAATAACCCATCGTTCACTCTCTGGATAAGCTGGATTATAGATTTGCATACCAACATCAAAACGAAGCAGTAGGAAGTCAAAATTCGGACGGATTCCGACGCCCCAAGAGAAACCTAACTCTTTATAGAAATTACCTGAGAATTGTCCTCCCATCTGCGTAGCATATTCCCCAATGGTCCACACATTACCTGCATCCAAGAACGCTGCAAGATCTATGAATGTGTTGGTTTTCTGTCGATACTCAAAGTTAAACACCATCTTGACATCTCCTGTCTGAGAGATAAAGTTTCCGTCATTCCTTGAGTCAAATTTACCTGGACCCAACTTCCTAGTTCGCCATCCACGAACAGTATTTGGACCGCCAGCATAGAAGCGCTGTTCAAACGGAACAACAGAGGAGTTTGCATATGGAACAGCTATTCCGAGTCCGACATGTGCCACGAAATTAGTTTTCTCTCGTACATAAAAGACCTTTGACACATCAAACGAAACCTTACCATACTGAGCAAACGGACTTCCTAAGATATTATACACCCCGTCTTTCTTTTCGATTGGGAAAATAGTACATATCAAAAATGGCAATGTTCCTGCAATATCCAAACTCGTCCGTATGGTCCATCCTTTTTTCACCGTGCTGGATGCAACATCACTTGTATAGACAATTGAATACGAAGAACGGGTGATGAACTGATCCTTATAACTCTCTTTCAACAACTCATTACCATTCGTCTCTAGATAGGTGGTAAACCAATCTGACACGGAACGAGACACCACATAATTGATATTATAGAGATCAAACGTATGAGACACACGACGACGATTCGTAAACCAATTATATTTCCAGTCCAATCCCAAAAACAAACGGTCATACTCAGGTCTCTTTCTCCACTTCGAACTGAATGAGAAACTTGTAGCCGCACCTACCTGTTTGCGATACCTCTGTGGCAAGAAATCCAAGATGATCCTTGGAATGGTCAAAGATAACTCTCCACCGTACTCATAATAGTTTCCTCCAGCCACCTCATACGATTTATCACCTATGACATAATTATTTCCTTGATAGTGTTCATACGCCCCCTCAAGTTTCAGACTGATCACCTCCGAACCCTTGAACAAATTTCGCTGCTGGAATGAAACATTACTTGAGACACCCAATCCAGCATTATTTGTACCTTCAATACCATATCTGAAATAATAGATATTAGCCGGAGTCAATGAGATGACAGCATCCAACATGGCAGAGTCATCCTTCGCCGGTTCTATCTGAACACCCACCTGACTAACAGCAGAAAGAGCATTCAACGAGTTATAGGAATTCTCCAACAACACATCACTATAATAACGCCTTGGACGAATAAAGATATTGTTATACAATACAGAAGAACGCATCAGCGGTTCACCACCATTTATAATCGTAAGCCCCTCATACTCAACTGTATCCATCTTTAGCTTCATATGGCTACTGATTTTCTTAGCCCTCTTAGCTTGAATCACATTCTGCTCGACTCCATTTAAGATAGTCACTTTCCGAAACTTATAACGCTGTAATGCTTGATCGACATCACTTGTATCCTTCATGATTCGTCGATACTTCAACGTGACATCCACTTTATGATCACCAACAGAGGTATCCGCCAGAAAATAGAAATTCTCCTTCGTTAAATTATAGTAACCGACATTCCAAAAGGCAGCTGTCAGATCAGCAGACATTTGATCAAAACGTTCAGAGACAAACGGTTCATTTTCCTTTAGTTTCACCGCCTTTTTAGCCTTTTTAGTTCTCAGCAACGCCTTCATGTCGGGAGAGTCAAACTCTACATTAAAATTACGGACAAAATATCTCTCTTTGGGACGAATGCAATACGTTACATTCATCTTCTTTTTCGCTGTATCCAGACAATGAGTCACCTGAGCATTCAAGTAACCTAAATTATGCATACGTTTCGTCAACTGTTTCTCTGAATACTCCATCCTACCTTCATCAAAGATGACCGGTTCAGACCCCATACGGCGCAACAAACGATTGATCTTCTTGGACGTATCCCGACCCGATAAGGAATAAACATGCAGACTCAATTTAGGGATGAACAATGCATTCGGATTCGGCTGCTGACTAATATAATCATGCAACTGTTCCACCATGACTTCATCATTCTCGACAACAATACGATTTTTGTTCAACAAATAGCTATCCTCCCCCACATACTTCGTTGTAGAACAAGCCGACAGGACCAACATGGCCACAAAAGCAATTAGGAGTCCTTTATTCTTCATCATGGCTTCTCCTTTCTGAACGAATGGTATCGTTCTTCATTGAATGATCTATCTTCTTTTTTGCAGGGATAGAATCAGGGGTGAGATATTCATTTCTCTTTTTTATCGTATTGAATTCATTTTTGATTCTAAACAGTTGATTTAATTGCTTAGATTCACGCACAAATGAGACACCCAATCCTTGCATATTTTTATTTACACGATAGAAATCATTGTTCGTATGATTATACGCTTTTATACGGAACATACCTGTCTTTCCTAACAGATACTCTACATCAAAATCTGTCATAAATGGATTATCCCCGCCATTCGTATTCGTCTGGTAACCCACATTGGCACTTAACAAGAGTTTATCATTCGCCAGTTTAGTCGATGCAGAAACACTCACCTCAACATCCGAAAAATCTTCCGAAGAGTTAACATCCGTACCCAACGTGAACTTATCCGACACATTACCTAACACACCATTCAAGGCCGATGTTAAAGATGAAGAGGCAAAAGAGACCAAGGCAGAGTTACCCTGCACACCACCTGTCGGGTCATAGAATATTCCAACACCCAAGAGATAAGCAAACTCCTTGATACGAATATCATCTGTATTAATGATACTACTAACCGTCTTTTGTATTTCCTCATCAGCCTTTGGAACCGTCACATCATACGATAGATTCATATTAGTCAAACTTCCAGAGGCAATCAGATTACAGTTCACAGGAACACGCGTGGAGGACATTCCCATGGTTGAGAATGAGGTATTCAACGTCGAAAGATCGGCTGTCAAACCATAGGTGGCCGTTGCATTGAATTTCAAATTCATCGGATCACCCGTGAAATCAACATAACTACCTTCCTGCAAGGTGAACTTCTTCGTTGGCAATCCAGTCAGCTTCACTTTCAAGTAACCATCTGTCACAGAGAAACGATTAAACAATGACAGTAAATTATCTTCATACAACACTCTCAGTTTTCCATTGCCTCTCACCATGGCACCATCAGACAAGTCTACATTAAAAGTAGCTTTATCCGTCAACTCTACCGACAAGTTAGCATATACATCGAAATTGCTCTTAAATGGATTTCGTTCCTCTATAGAGTCTTTTTTCTCCTCTTCTGGCTTCACATATATAATGTTATCATACGTATTTGCCTCAATCACCGATTCTGGCAACGTAATATTCACCACTGTTTTATCTGCATTACTCAATTCACCCGTCAAACTCACACCCGACTCTGTACCTTCCAATGTCAGATTCTTACCGTTGACATAGAATGTTCCATAAACCATATTTTTCCTGGCTTTAGGATTATTCAACACTGCGAAATCGCGCATATTCAAACTCATCTTATACTTAAACGATGTAAATTTATCATGCGTGATGTCTCCATTAAACAACAAGACATTATTGTTATCATCCCACACCTTGAAGTTTTTCGCATAAAAATGATTTCCATCCATCTTGATACTATCCGAAATAGAATAGGTGACACCAGTATAGTTCACCTTAAACATAGCATCCTTCAGATAAACGCAACCATTGATTTTTAAATCAGACAGTTCTCCTTCCATATCAATATCAGACCCCACATAGCCCTTGATGTTTGACAGATACTCTCGTGCAACCGGCATGATATAATTCAACGGAACGTTATCAAGCACCGCCTTCATCTTCACATACTGTTTGGCTGGCAACACCACACCCTTGATATTCATCAAATGTTGTCCATCTTTTTCAAGATCTATTTTGGCAAACACACCTTTCCTTGCATTATCCCATACGGCTGACACCTTCATGTTTCCAACCTGATTGCCATCATACACAATATCATCAATCTTAAAACCTCTCGTAGAGAATCGGAAATCCTCTCCTAGTATAGCACAGGCCTTCACCGTACCATTAATCTCACAATCAGCAGGCGGAATAGAATCACCATATAACAGATTCAAAATACCTTGCAACCTCAACTTGTCAAACTTCACGAACATAGAATCATCCAAAGAGGAAGAAAGGACACCATCCGCCATCATGATGGGTCTTCTATCACTCGTGGAGAAACCGAGGTTGGAGACGATGATTTTCTCTGGGAACATCTGTATGAGTGAACGATTCGTCCTAAACAAACGATCCTTCAAATGAATTGTGGAAGAGTCTAAATCAACCCGAATCTCATATTCACTCGAATTCAATGGATGAAACGAGAGACAATCTCGGAATTTAGCTTTCATCAACACGGTATCCGACTTTGACACTAATTGTAAATCATTATAAATCGAATCCCTGCATATCAACAGATTTGCGTTCGCTGCTGTAGAAAAATCATGCGATTCATCTGGATATATTTTAGTGGAGATTTCTCCTGCCAAAACCTCTTTCCCTTCTACATGAGTAGAATATAACGCTACCTGAGATGGAGCGATTTTCATCGAACCATTTCTCATCTCTGGTACAGACAAATCCACATCCAACAGATTCTTCGAGTTACTCAATGCTCCCTTGGCAATAATATGATCAGCCAAATGCCAGTTCACATTCAGATACTTAAGCAACGAATCGGTTTGTGAAATATCCAACGAAAAGGTCAATTCAGCCGTCAACAATGAATCTGCCGTCTCACGAAAGAATGTAGGCAGATACCGATGCATGAGATTCGTAAACGATGGATAAATATTTTCGTAATCAAATGTTCCAGAGATATAACCATTCACAATAGAACTATGAATATCGATTAATTTTTCAGCGCCTTTTACCGACTGCTTAACACCTACGTAAGGAAGGAAAAATTGCGATGAATCCTTTTGAAGATATAAGCTATCAATGGAGATCTCGCCCCTCCACTTATTATAATCCATACCGACACCCTTCACATAAAAGGATCCTGCCACTGTCAGATTTCCAAGAGAGTCTGCCAACTGTAATTTCTCAGGAGCCAATCGATCGATTCTGGTAATCAATTCAGTCTGCATATCATCAGCTAACAAATGATTCACCGTCAATTGCAAATCAAGGTTACAGTTAGGATCAGAAGACTCCACAAACAGTTCCGTCTCCTCCAACTCTTTAGTAGAACCCTTGACTTTCAACGTATCATAACGATATCCATTCAAGACAAGCGTTGAGATATCCGCCTTCAAATCAACTGAAGGGTTTCGTTTCAGGTTCCACTTCACATCACTGTGCACATCTCCTTTAACCTCCCCCACCATATCCGACGAAAGGAGGGGTTGCAAAGACAAGACATCCAGGTTCCAACGGGTGGTAGCTGACAGATACTCCTCATCCGCTTTGTAAGAGACAAGACCTTTTTCTTGTAATGATCCCACAGCACATTGTAACTGAAGAGATTGATTTAACGAAGGTAGAGCGCCCTCCATTTTCAACGATGCCGAACAAGGAAGTAGTGAATCCACGGCCGGAGGTAATTCGACAGACAAGGTCTTCTTCAATGTCGACGGAAGCTTTCGAGAAAGGTTCACCTGATTCACAACACATTTCAAGTCGGAGTGTTGCCAGTCATCCAGATTCTTCACATAGAGTTCAGGAACATCAAGCGACAAAACATCAGGGTATTTCACAGAAAGAGACTTGACACTCAACTCCGGCAAAAGAAGTTTTGCATCGCCCAGCACTTCCACTTCATCAGTGAACGAAGAGAGTTGAGGAACAAAACACTGAAAATCAGAAGGGACAATGGCTGACTCTACAATAGCAGCATTCACCTCTGTGTTAGCAAAATGATATGATACATTCTCTGCCCTGAGTGTTGTTTTGTTAGATTCAATCTCTATCTCAGGCAAGAGAATCAGCGAATCCAGATAAAATGCCACATCGGTCTCTAAATGACGCAGCAGGAGTCCGCTCTTTTCTTTTCCTGAAATATTATCCACTGTACTCTCTATCCGAGAAGGAAGATCCAATAGCAGAGAGAGGTCTGCTTCAATGCTATCGACACGAAGATGTTTTGCATTAAATTGGTTAGGAGTTTCCTCAGCCGATGCAATATCCATAGAGAAAGAACCATTTTTCAGCAAGATTCTATCAACATCCATACGGAAAGGAGAAGAAGTAGAAGTAGTATCAGGCTCTTTAGAAGAAAAAGCATCCACTAAGAACTGAAAGTTATAATCCGAGGTATCGGTCTCTTGTCGGAGACGAATCGTGAAATTATCCAGACCGATGTTTTTCAAGGTCAAGGTATTGTTTTTATAGATATTCTTCAAGGAATAATTAACATTCAGATTCCCGATGTAAGCCAATGTATCCCTATTCAGATCCTCTAAATAAACATCTTTTAGGAAAAGACCATCAAAGATATCCAGCTGAATATTCCCTATTGAAATCTCAGAACCAGTTTTTTCTGATAAAGAGTTGGTCACCTTCTCCACTATCCTCGTCTGCACATAAGAAGTATTTAACGCAAGTAGCAAAATGACATTGAGGAGTAGCAAAGAGCCTAAAACAATGAATATGATACGACCTATTTTTTTCATCAATTCGCTCGTATGATTAGACTTCATTCAGTGACACAAAGCTGTAGAAAAAAGTGTGAGGCATAAACACGCCTCACAAATCATTCATTCTCGTTATCTTTTTTAAAAGCACCATTCTCATCTATAGGATGTTTCTCCATCTCGTTACCTTCTGGGATAAGATCTGATTGAATCTCCTCTTCAACTTCAGGTCTTTCTTTGTATTCCCTCCATGAGATTGGCACCTGGAGACCCACCTTGAAACCAAAATTCAACATTGTCAAATCACTGGTTTGGAAAAATGAGACTGGACTGTCTGTCAGCAAAAAAGAAGGATAATGCAACTCTGCATTAACATAGAACGGATCCTTTCCAATACGCAATCCATACGCAAAATCCAACGTAGAATTAAACTTCTCAGGATCACCCAAATCACTATTTATCTGATCTATGTAATTCAACGGAGTATCAGGCTCTACGAACTTGATCGTGTTCTTATTTGCCACCAAGAAATTAAAGGCGAGATCCAATTTGAAATAAGGTCTTACCACCTTTTCTTTTGAAACAAAGAATATTCTAAAAGAAACAGGAAATCCTAAATAGTTATTCGATTGTTTTATACTATAAAGACTAATATAATGACCATCTACAGTAGATGGATCCATGTTCCACTCATATGGATGCTTAGACTTTTTTCCACCATAATAAGCAGTATAGCTTGTCAGACGAAGACCAGTACCCACACCGAACATTCCCTGTCCAAACAAGAACTCACCCATTGCCCCTATATTCCAAGGAATATAATACGCATGAGCGCCTCTTTCTGAGAATCGAACATTCTCTGGAGGTGCCACATCTTTGGTCAAGACATAAGCGCCAACCTCTACTCCGAAATTAATAATCTCTTTTTTCTCTTGATTCTGTGCGATCAAGCAATCAAGAGAAAATGCAATAGAAATAATAAATAATGCTATTTTTTTCATACTATTCACATCCAAATTCACTCGGAATGATACAAATTCTTCTCATTCAGAACGTTTAACAACTTACAAAAATAACGTAAAATTATGGAATGAACAATTGTTAATTCAACAAATTTACCCTACTCACCTATAATCTATGCTCTACACATTGTCGGTCCTCGTGATTTGGTTGTTCCATATCTTGCATATTTAACGGATATTGCAAGATGACCACCCGATCTTCAACAACATATTATGTTGTTGTTTTCTCCTAAAAACAAAATAGGAGAACATCTCTGTTCTCCTATTGTCGAGGTGAAGGGATTCGAACCCCCGACCCTCTGGTCCCAAACCAGATGCGCTAACCGGACTGCGCTACACCTCGTTTCTCTTAAAAAGCGATGCAAAGATATAGCTGTTTTTTTACATCGCCAAATGTTTTTGCTAATTTTTTGAAATATTTTTTATCTGATTAGCATAACCCTCTCATAATGACAGCATTTAAATAAAAAAGTCCGAACCATACTGCTCGGACTTCCTAATCTTTATAAGGGATTTATAGGCCTTTTAGCAAGCAACCCAAAGCTAATAGGATTAATCCTACGAATACAAACCAGAATGCGTTGGCTGCAACGAATCCACCGATGACTGCCAATCTACCCAATAAACCTAAAATTCCTAAGATCAAGGAAATGATAAAAATGACGTTAGTTGGAGCTGTTAATTTCATAATACTAATTTTTAAGGTTAATAATTAAATTGCATCGACTATATAAAGGCCAAATGCCTCTGCAAGTATATGAATTATTCTTATTAAATCCTAAAAAATATTAAAAATAGTTTATTTGTTTACCTTAAATTATTTTACCAGAGGAATGAAATCCGCACATCCAGCACTGTTGTTCTTTTTAAATTCGGTTTACACAATTCGTAGAGGAATCTGTAGTCGCGCCGGGAATCGAACCCGGATCTAAGGTTTAGGAAACCCGTATTCTATCCATTGAACTACGCAACCTTACCTTAGCCTAAGGCTAAAATTAGGATGCAAAGTTAAGTTAAATATGTTTTTTTTCAAAAAATCAAGACAACAAAAATAGTTCAACAAATGAATAAAATAAGACATAATCGATAAAACTCTAAAATAAATTTCTTTCTGTCATCTTAATTTACTAATTTCGTTGCGCTATTAACATACTAAATTAAAACTAACAAAACATGGAACTAGTTATTTCTTTATTAATTGGCGCAGCTGCAGGTTACCTGGGTAGCAGGCTTTTTTCCGGAGCAAGCAATGGTTTATTGCTTAATTTATTAATCGGTATCTTAGGTGGTGTTATCGGAGGTTGGTTATTCGGAGGTTTCTTCGAAGGTCTTCTTGGCATCCCTTATTTAGGACAAATCATTACAGCCACATTGGGTGCAGTGATTTTATTATGGATTCTTTCTTTGATAAAAAAGAAATAATGTAAAGAACAAACCTAAAAAAGCTTAAAAAGACGTACCTTTGTACGTCTTTTTTTTGTAATAATAAGAATATGATAAACTTTCTTAAAACGTATGCCTTATTCATCTCGATGATGGTTGGAATCGTATTCCACTCCGTATTCACCGATGTCTCTTTTATAACAAAATACTTCATGGATGAACCGTTGAAAGATATTACTTTCATCACTAAATACATGCTTTTCCTCATGCTATTCATCGTTTACTGCAAAGTCGATCTGAAACAGTTTCGATGGAAACCCTGGCACATATATCTTCTGGGCATTCAGTTTTCTGTCTGCATTCTCTTCTACCTAATTCTTTTCAAAATTGATAAAAATATAGCTGAAGCTGGTCTCATCTGCCTCATCGCACCAACGGCCACCTCTGCTCCCGTCATCACAGGTCTTCTGGGTGGTAATGTCACAGGTATCATCACCTATAGCATCTCAAGCAACCTTCTCGTGGCTGCATTTGCACCCCTCTACTTCTCGCTTATCGGCGCCCATGGAACAGGTGCGACAGACCTCTCCTTCCTCGAAGCCTTCAACACCATTTGCGGGAAAGCATTTCCGCTCATCTTCGGCCCTTTTATTCTGGCCATGATTATCAAGTTTTTCATCCCTTCCATTCATGAGTATTTCAAACGGAAACAAGGTATCTCCTTTTGGCTCTGGACCCTTGCGTTGGTTCTGTTGATGGCACGTACCACCACCGACCTACTCTCTATGGAATCCGTCGAAAGAGCCGCCGCCTTTAACATGGCTTTAATAGCATTGCTCACCTGCTTGATACAGTTCACCGTGGGACGAAGACTAGGGAAACCTTACCATAATAAAGTTGCTAGCGGACAAGCATACGGACAAAAAAATACCATCCTTGCTATCTGGATGGCTCAAACCTTTTTCAATCCTATCATCGCTGTTGCCCCTGCTTCTTATGTCCTTTGGCAAAACCTTGTCAACTCCTACCAATTATGGAAACATAGAAACGGTAGAAAAAAGGATCTGGAGTAACGCCAACTTTCACGAAAACATCACTGTCAAAACAAAAAAAATCATGCCATCGTTTTCTTCTGATGACATGATTTTTTTATTTATCCTTTCTTGCCTTATTTTTGATTCATCTGACTCTTTGCAGCCCTTGCAATGAAATGCATACGATTTAAGACATTCACTTCACTCACACCACCATCAAAATCCAGGAATAATATATTCATATCAGGATATATATCCTTCACTTTCTTCTCTATTCCTTTAGATATCACATGATTAGCTATACATCCAAATGGTTGAAGACTGACAGCTGCATTGATTCCCCTTTCTGCGAATGATGCCAATTCTGCAGGAATCAACCATCCTTCGCCAAATTGTGCAGCTAGATTAACAATCTTTTCAGCACGTTTAGCTTCATGGTGGATATCAGCGATCTTCTCGTAATATTTGTACTTAGAAGCAGCCTTATCGATCTTCTTTTCAATGTTTTTAATGATTCGCTCACCCAACAATGTCAATAGCTTTTGTTTAATCGAGCGTTTAGAATCCAGATAATTCGTCTCGTTGAATTTAGCATTAGGGAAATATTGAGTGAAGAACTCATTCAATGAAGGGATAACCGGTTCTATTCCCTCTTTAACCAACCAATCAACGATATGCTGATGACCGAAGGAGTTATACTTAATAAAGATCTCACCTACGATACCGATTCGAGGCACATCCATCGTCTTAGAAATCTCACCAAATCGAATAGCAGCTTCTTCCAGCAAACTCAACAATGCCTTTGTACTCTTTTTATCAACGAAAGGAACCGCACGAGAGATGAATTCATCTCGTAACTCTTTTGCCTTACCTGGTTCTTTTTCACGTACAGCTGACGCATAATACATCTTAGCAATAGCATCTGCATAAAACAACATATACAATGTTATCTTAGCCGCTTTCTTCACATCAGGTGTAAAACCAGATTGCTCGTTGATTGTATTCATAATAGAGATCGACACGACAGGAATATTGTCGTAGCCTGCAGCAAGCAATGCTTTCTTGATCAAAGCAATATAATTTGTTGCACGACACTGTCCTCCTGTTTGCGTAATAGCAAATGTGATGTTATTAACATCATATTTACCCGACTCCAACGCACGAATGCAATCACCGACCACCAACGTTGCTGGATAGCAAACCTCATTGTTCGCATATTTCAATCCCAACTTAGCTGAGACGGCATCACTCGGTGGCATATTCTCCATCTCGTATCCCATCAGACGGAAGATAGACGGAATGAATGGTGAATGATATTCTGAGAAGAATGGAACCAAGATTTTCTTCTTCTGGTCTTTCGTCAAATATTCAGGCGTCGTTTTAAAGGCACATTTCGTCGAATCAGAATCATTATGTTTATACTTCAATGATTCTATCAAGGAACGTATTCTCAACCTTAATGAACCGGCGTTATTGACATCATCCACCTTCAAGAGTGTAAGATTCTTACCGCCCTGTTTCAATATATCACTTACCTCGTCTAATATAAACGCATCGGGTCCGCAACCAAAGGATGTCAACTGCACGAAATGCACATCCTCATCCGTATTAGCCACCCACTGAGCAGCTTTCATGATACGGTTCATATAAGACCATTGTGGAATGATATGTGAATTCTTCAATGGAGTATCCACTCCACGTACGATATCCTCTGTAATCACATCCACACCAAACGATGCAATGATTTCTGACACCTTATGTTGAATCAATGGATCATTATGATATGGACGACCTGCCAACAATATCACGAAACGGTTCTCTTTCTTCGCCACCTCCAAGGTGTGTACCGCACGATCATGAATGGTCTGCACATATTTATTCTTAGCATTCTTCGCCTCTGCAAAAGCCTTTTGGAAGATCTGTTCATCGTATTGATCCTTCAGCAACTGTGTAAGGTATAACCTACAAGAATTCATCAACAGCTTATCATCCTTGAAGTTTATCACAGGAGCATCCAATGGTATATTATATCGTTCTTTTGTATTGATAGCACTTTTCAACACATCTGAATAACCTGCCACCACCGGACAATTGTAACTATTGTTTGATTTAGGCTCCAACTCCTCATAAACAACATACGGGAAGAAGATTCTATCCACCTTTTTCTCCACTAAATCCAATACATGTCCGTGTACCAATTTTGCTGGGAAACAGATATTGTCAGCCATCACTGTATTCAAGCCCGACTCATATATCTTAAATGTAGAACGTGCAGATTTTTTAACCTCTATTCCACAGGTTGAAAAGAGAATATACCAAAACTGGAAGTTTTCGTACATATTCAAGACACGTGGAATACCCAACGTGAGAAGTGGATTTTTCACCATTCCCTTGGTGCTACTCTTAAATGCCTGTTCACTCTTGAATAGACTCAGATTAAACGCTGTTCTATCCTTTTCTCCCTTATTTGTATATACTTTCTCACATTTATTACCTGAGTAGTATGTTTTACCATTGGCAAATACATTTTTCAGGATCTGACAATTATTTTCACATCCGACGCATCGCATCGGTTCCACTGTGTATTCTCTTAGATCCACTACATCTTCCAATGCACGATTCATTGGTTTCAATGTATTGCATTTATCCTCCACTCTATTCTTCGCAAACAAAGCTGCTCCGTAGGCTCCCATCAATTCAGGATAATTGGAGACGATGACGTTCTTACCAGTAGAACATTCAAAAGCACGAACTACCGCCTTATTTCTCATCGTTCCACCCTGTAACACAATGTGGTCACCCAACTCATCCATACTCTTCAGTTTCAAAACCTTATACAAGCAGTTCTTCACTACTGAATAGGCTAAGCCGGCAGATATATCATCCAATGGTGAACCCTCACGCAGACATTGTTTTACCTTTGAGTTCATAAAAACAGTACATCTTGTACCTAAATCGGATGGATTTTGACTTTTACATGCACGATCCACGAACTCTGCAATCGGACAATCCAACGACTTAGCAAAACTATCAATAAACGAACCACAACCGGAAGAACATGCCTCATTGATTTCCAAACGGTTGATGGCACCCTTATCAACAAAGATAGCCTTCATGTCCTGTCCACCGATATCCAAAATGAATGAAACCTTAGGATTCAATTTGTATGCAGCAGTATAATGAGCAATGGTCTCTACCATTCCATAATCCAACTCAAATGCTGTCTTGATCAAATCCTCACCATAACCAGTAGAACATGCAGATATAATAGTCAGTTTTTTCCCCTTTGCACGAGACTCCTCCAACAATTGAGACAATCCTTCTTTTACAGTCTCCAATGGTTTACCACCATTTTTCTTATAGAAAGTAAAGAAGATTCGATCCTGCGGATCCATTGCCACCACCTTCGTGGTAGTTGAACCTGAATCGATACCAATATAACAACGTCCGTCAGATAAATCTGCCAGATCAATCTTTTCTATCTTATTCTTCTCCTTTGAAGCCTTCCATTGTTCAAAGTCCGCATCATCACGGAACAATGGTTGCAATCCCGATTGTGCGATGTCTATCTTTTTGCGATTTTCAGAAAACAATGCGATGTATTCATCCAATGTCAGATGTGTAACATCTTTTGAGACGGACAACGAAGCACCCCATGCAGGTATTACAGAAGCATGTTCACACAATATCACATCCTCTTCTGCCATGGACAACTTCTGCATTAACAGCTTCTTCAATGCTGGAATAAACGCAAAAGGACCACCACACAAAAACAACTTAGGCAAGATATCACAACCACGAGACAATGTGGAAACCACCTGAGTCACCACCGCATTGAAGATAGAGGCTGCAATATTCTCACGGCTGACATTCAAACTAATAAGATTCTGAATATCTGTCTTTGAGAATACTCCACAACGAGAGGCAATAGGATAAATCATATCAGCCTTTAAAGCCATCTCGCTCAACTCAGACACACTCACTGCCAGAATAGCCGCCATCTGATCAATAAAGGCTCCCGTTCCACCAGCGCAATTTCCATTCATACGAATATCTGGCTGAAGATTCTTGTTGAAGAATATCATCTTACTATCCTCACCCCCTATATCGATCAATGTTTTGGTTTGTGAAAACTTCTCCTCTATAACTTTGGTAGCAGCGACCACCTCTTGAACAAAAGGTAGATGATATCGTTCAGACAAGCCCATTCCAGCCGATCCTGTAGTACAGATTGAAATCTGCAGATTTCCCATGAGAGATTTCATCTTCTGCAAAGATGACAATAACGTCCCTGGAATATCAGCATGATGTCTATTATAATCTTTATAAACTACATCACCCTTGTTGTCTATAGCGACTAACTTCAATGTTGTTGAACCAGCATCTAGTCCTATACGCAATATATCTCTAACATTCATCAATATCGTGGTATATTTAAGTCCAAGTAAAATTAGAGTGCAAAGTTACGACTTTTTTTCATTAAAACAGTTGCTAATATTACATAAATGTCCATCAAGATTGTAAAAGAAAAAAAAGAAGTGCACAAAATCATCTGATTCATAGCACTTCTTTCTATTACGCTTAACTATAAATTAAAACCTGACACCCTTAAATCATAAATGGATGTCCAGCATAATCACAAGTCACCTTCTTTTTTTAGAAATCAGCAGAGCATCTCTTCACCATCTCCGTAAACAGCAAAGCTAATTTATCCTGAGCCAACAGCGTGTTTTGTTGCACCTCCTCATGTGTCACATTGCTTAGATTAGCATCAACACCAACATTGGATATAACAGAGACACCAAATACAGAGAGACCTGCATGATTAGCCACAATCACCTCTGGGACCGTTGACATACCACAGGAATCACCACCAATGATTCTAAAATATCGGTATTCAGACAATGTTTCAAACGTAGGACCTTGCGTTCCCACATAAACACCTTTCTTTAGTCCCATATCAAATTTTGCATTGATCTCATCCGAGTAAGCAATCAATTTCTTATCGTATGCATTGCTCATATCAGGGAAACGGACTCCAAGTTCCTCAATGTTTGGTCCATGCAATGGATGTTCTGGGAATAAATTAATATGATCCTTTATAATCATAACATCGCCCGGTATATACTCAGGATTCAAACCACCGGCTGCATTAGAGACCATCAGAACACGTATGCCAAACTCCTTCATAACCCGAACGGGAAATGTTATCTCTTGCATACTATATCCTTCATAATAATGCAAACGGCCTTGCATTGCCATCACCTCAATGCCTTCCAATGTTCCAAACAACAGCTTTCCTGAATGTCCCTGCACTGTACTGGTCCGGAACCCAGGGATCTCACTATACGGAATAGCATCCTTCACAGAAATCTTTTCAGCAAAGCTACCTAATCCAGTACCCAATACAATCGCTATCTTAGGTCTCATGCTGGTTCGTTTATTCAAACACGAACATGACTCCTTTATCTTTTTCAACAAATCATCCATATCCTTATCTTATAAAATCATTATACATTAGATGTAATCATCTGACTGAAACACTTATTCTTATCCAAATAATTCTCTATTTTTTTATCGAAATCAGCGCCATTTTCATTCAAAAATGCCACATATAACGGAATGTAATAAATCAGTTTTTTCAACGATTCTGGGAACTCCGGATTGTTCATCATCCGGACAGCATCCTTTTCTGTCGTAATAATTACTTTTTTCGAATCCTTTATCTCGTTATAGATAGACTCAACTTTTTGGAAATCATTTTTCGAATAATTATGATGATCCATAAAATTCACGGTCACAATATCTTTTACAAACCCTCTGACCTCATCTTCAAACGGAATAGGGGATGCAATACCCGAAACTGTAAGGGCAGTGTACACACCTTTCAAGTTCTCCTTTTGCAGAGGAGATTTCACTTTATTTGGGAACAAAGGCACCATGTCACCATACTGCATCGTAGTGAAATAAAGTGACTGATAAGGGAAGATACCCAGATTCTTGCGTATGATACGCAACTGTATTGAAGGAAGATCTGCTGGACATTTCGTCACCACCAATATATCCGCTCTATTTTTTGCCTTAACGGGTTCTCTCAACTGACCAACAGGCAATAAATGATCTTCC
Source organism: Paludibacteraceae bacterium (assembly GCA_045113275.1). GTDB lineage: Bacteria > Bacteroidota > Bacteroidia > Bacteroidales > Paludibacteraceae > UBA1181. Next base: position 48,489 of record JBGUIU010000300.1, on the reverse strand, counting down.
GTAATCATTCGATTATAATCAACCAATAAAATGGAGATATCCGGATCCACATATCGATGTTGGTACGCATCATCCAAGATTATCAATTCGGGCTTATTGTAAGGTTCCTGAAGCATTTTAGCTATACCTCTTCTTCTATTTGCATCTACAGCCACCATGACCTCTGGGAATTTCGTCTTCACCTGATACGGTTCATCGCCCACCTCAACGGGTTTTGAACTGGACGTCAACAAAACATACCCCTTCGAGTTCCTTTTATAACCTCGACTAAGTACGCCTAAGCGATAATTCGTTTTTAATATTTTAATAAGATATTCAGTGAAAGGCGTTTTACCAGTGCCTCCCACCGTGATATTCCCTACGGAAATAACTGGCACATCACTCTTTTTCGATGGCAAGATGCCCCAATCGAAAAACAAGTTCCTTATGGTCACGACAAACCAATATATAATTGCAAATGGCCATAGTAAAATCCTCAATATAAGCGGTTTTTCAGTATTCATGGTATTATTTTTATCAAAATGACAGCCTTACTCACTAAGTTTAGTGACCTTTTTCCCCCAAATATAACCTTTTCTTTTTAAAAATCAACCTAATTAGCCAAAAAACTACTTTATATCTACGGAATAAGGCATCATTGCTTGATCAAAATCCAAACTTTGCAAACGAAACAGCATCTGTTTTTCTTTTTCGAATACATCATTTCCCTTAAATAATTTATCATATCCGATATGTGGCAATTCAGTCAATTTAAGCATGGCATCATCCTTTGGATAATATTCCACTGTATAGTCTGTCAGATTAGCATTTTTTACAGCATAAGCAATCGCATCATTCAAACCACCTAATGCATCCACCAAGCCAATTTCCAAAGCTTTCTCTCCACTCCACACTCTACCTTCTGCAATCTCAGCAATCTCTTCTTTCGTCTTGCCTCTACCATCCGAGCATCTTGTCAAGAAAACATCATACACCTCTGCCACATGCTCTTGCAGAATATCCTTTTCCGCCTCATCCAATGGTCGAAGAAAATTCGACAAAACATCGGCATACGGATGTGTCTTTACCACCTCGTGTTTGACGCCAATCTTTTTCATCAGCTTCTCCACATTAGGGATCACGCCAAACACACCGATAGACCCTGTGATGGTCATTTTATCTGCAAAAATATAATTGGCTCCTGTCGATAAATAATATCCACCAGAAGCTGCATAGTTACCCATGCTGACTATAACAGGCTTTTCTTTCTTTAGCAGCTCTACAGCATGCCAGATTTGTTCTGCTCCATAAGCACTTCCACCAGGAGAGTTCACACGAAGCACAACACTTTTTATATTTTTATCATCTTTAAGCTTCATAATCTGAGAAACCAACTTAGAGGAAGATATTCCATCCGTGTTTCCATTGTCAATCTCTCCTTCTGCAAACAAAACAGCCACCTTATCATCCGAATCCAACAGTTGATCATTCGCAGACACCTCAACATAATAATCAGAGGATGACACAATATGTAATTCATCTTCTGATGCAAGTGAAAGCATAGTTTTTAAAGTGTTCTCCACCTCATCAGAATAACGTAAGCCATCCACCAATCCATTCTTCAATGCAACAGTTGGGAGATGGAAAGCCATCATCTGATTAGCCATTTGATCTAATGAAGAGGCTGGAATATTTCTTGAAACAGCTATTTTCTCAACAACAGAAGACCATAACGACTGCACCAATTGTTCCGTCTGCTCACGATTAGGCGCGCTCATCGAATCATTGGTATATTGTTCCGTAAATGATTTATATGTACCCACCTTTATCACTTGCATCTCCACGCCCAACGTATCTAGCAATGATTTATAGAAAACAGAGGATGCAGCTATTCCCCTGAGATCAAGAGCACCTTGTGGATTTACAAACAAAGAGTCAGCTACCGAAGCAACGTAGTAATTTCCTTGTGTATAACTACCTGAATAAGAAACGACGAACTTCCCTGCCGATTGAAAATCTTCCAATGCATGACGTATCTCCTCTAATGTTGCATAACCGCATCTGGCAACTCCACACTTAAGGTATATTCCTTTTATTCTGTCATCGTTTTTAGCCGAATTGATTGAAGCTAAAATCTCCTTCAAAGAATTTCTAAGTTCATTCCTAGAAAAGACATCAGAAATAAGATCTTTATCTTCCCGATCAACTATAACTCCATCAAGTGAAATAGACAAAACAGAATTACTTTCAATATCAGCAGGCTTAGTAGCAATAGCGACAGAAATCAATAGAAACAACACGAGGAGCACACCTGACACAACGATAGCAGTCAAGCATGCAAAAAAAGATTTAACAAAGCTCATACTAAATAAATTTTACTTTTTCCTGCAGGTATTCACTACAGACATAAGAATAAAGAGTAAAATAATAAATGAGAATGCGGCAAAACGCAAGGTCAAGAATAAAAGAACCGAGATTCCCAAGAATATATATCGAATCTGATTATCCTTCCAACTTAAATTTTTAAATTTCAAAGAGAACATTGGTATCTCTGCTACTAATAAGTAAGAGAAAATCACCACAAGTAGGATCATCACATACAGATTATCCAACACTGGACTGAACAACGATAAATTCAACCAAGAAGGCACTACGATAGATTGTGATATCATTGGGTCTGCCATTGAAATCAACGAAGCAAAAAAGATTGAATTAGGCGGAGTTGGGAGTCCGATAAACGAACAGGTCTGACGCTCATCCACATTAAATTTTGCCAAGCGCAATGCAGAAAATATAGCTATCAAAAAAGCAATGAAAGGGATGATACGAGCCAACGTATCACATGATACTTGTGAGCTTGCCAAATATTCAATATGCTTATATGCAATCATACTCGGCGCAAAGCCGAAGCTAATCATATCTGCTAGAGAGTCCAATTCCTTTCCAATAACCGAAGAGGTATGAAGAAGACGAGCAGCCATACCATCACAGAAATCAAAAATTCCTGCTAACAGAATAAATAACAATGCTAAGAAAGTATACCCCTCGAAAGAAAGAACACATGCGACACATCCAGAAAACAGATTAAGGCATGTAATGGTATTAGGTATATGTTGTTTGATATTCATGATAATTATTTTTTTAGTCTAGCAATAACGGTCTGATTTCCGACAACAGACTGTTTCATATTAACCATTATCTCAGCATCCAATGGGAGATAAACATCGACCCTTGAACCGAACTTTATAAAGCCAAGTTGTGTATTAACGTTGCACTCATCTCCTTCACGAGCATATGTCACGATACGACGAGCCATGGCACCTGCCACCTGACGGACTAATATCTTCACCTTGTTCGGTGTCTCTATGACCACCGTTGAACGTTCATTTTCCGTACTTGATTTAGGTAAGTTTGCACGCATGAAGTTACCATCATTATGAGTATAATATACAATTTTACCGTGTGTCGGATACCAATTCGCATGAACATTCAACACACTCATAAAGATAGACACTTGTATTCTCTTTTCTTTTAAATACTCATCTTCAACAGTTGGTTCTATCACTACAATGGTACCATCTGCAGGAGCGACAATCATTCCATCCTCAAAGTTCTCAAACACTCTTTCGGGGTTACGGAAAAAGTTAGTTAAGAATAAGAATAGGATAATTGATACAACTGAAAAGACCCAAAGCCATGTAGGATGATTGGCACCACACACAATCCACAGCAACATATTAACCAAAATTGCCCCTACTAAAACCTTCAACAAAAATTTTTTTCCTTCTTTATGTATTCTCATCATTACTCAAAATTATCATGCAAATGTAATACATTTCTTTTTAGAAACATATTTTTTTATTTTAAAATATGTATTTTACAAAAATCAAAACCATCATGAAGAGTGCTGGTGCAGCAATCAAAGAGCTGTCAAAGCGATCCAACAATCCTCCATGTCCTGGCAAAAACTTCCCTGAATCCTTTATCGATAAGTTTCTCTTTAGCATAGACTCTACCAAATCACCTAACACGCCAAAGACAAATATCACAGCAGAGAACAATACCCACGTCAAGCAATCAAGGGGCACTGGTGTGATTTTACTTAAAACCACGCCAAACAGCATTGCAAAGATCAATCCCCCTGCAAATCCTTCCCATGTCTTCTTCGGTGATATACGTTCAAACATCTTATGTTTGCCTAATGTCACTCCTGCAAGATAGGCTCCTGTGTCAGACATCCATATAATAATGAAAAAAGACATCAATAAATAATTGCCATACGATGGAATAGATGCCACATAGCACATCAAAGAGAATGGCAGAGACACATACAAGATACCCATGCAGGCTATAGCTATATTTAATAACGGATTGGTCTTGCATCGGAACAATTCAACAATCATTAATATAGCCAAATATACAAATACAATGGAGTACCACATTAGATCAACCTGCAAGAAACAAACCATATAGGTCACCAAGAACAACAACGCACCTCCAATTATCGACATGATCTTATTCACCGACAAATCTTCTCTTTTATTTGCCATCTGAAAAAATTCATTCATGCCTAAAATGGTAAGGATCATGAATAACGTACCAAAATAAAGATTGGTCTTCCATATACATACCAACATGACTACCACAAAGAGTAATCCGAAACCTGCACGAGTCAATAAATTCTTTAGCATACCTTAATAATATATATATAATTATTAAAAGCCATCCGATGAATCTTCTGAAGATGCATCCACATCAGCATCCCATTCTTCTTCTGACTGTTTCTTTTTATCTTTTTTCTTTTTCTCTTTCTTTTGTTTCTTTGAATTTTCTGAAGGCATCTCTTCACTCGAACTTTCATTTGTCTCAACCTCACTTGTTGGCGATGATGCGACAGGTGTTACGGGTTGTGTCTCACTAGACACTGGCTGAGACGCTGACGAAGAAGGAACCGGCTCTGACTCCATATCGATCAAAGACTCTATCTCCTCTTCTCTTGCCTTTTTATCTTTTTTCTTTTTCTTCGATTTCTTCTCCTCCACAACAGGCTCCTCCGGCGATGAAACATCGGTGTCACCGTTTTGTACAGCAGATGGCGACGGTGAAGTATTTAGCTTCAACTCTCCTATCGGTGGAGTACTTATAGGGGTATTCCGTGATGGCTCTGGAGCTGCATTCTCTGGATCACTTACATAAGATGGAATCTTTCCTTCTTTCCGCTCCCGTTTCAGCCTTTCAGCCTCCTTAATCATATAATCCAGACTATTAAGTGAGACCGGATCCGACGAAATATCTCCCGACAATTCATAACGATCCTCTGGTTCCATTGAAGAGGATGACGTTGAATCTGAGTCACTCCACAACACTGCATCCAACACACTATGGATGCTATCCCTCTCTTGTTCAGACAAAGCATACGACACGGACAATGCAGCCAAACTATCCTGAACACGATTGATACTATCCTGCTGTCCCTTCAATGTGATAATTGTATTCAATGAATCCGACAGAACCTTTTCCTCCGTACTCATTGTATCCTTAATCACTAATGAATCAAACTGGGAAGCATCCAATTCCTCAATGATACGTCTTTTATTACCTGTGAAGAACTTGATATTACCGAGAGAACCCGTTCCATCATCCTTTATCTCCGTAGGTTTGATTTTAGCAATAATAGATTTCTGCCGAGTATTCTTATATTTAATCTTTATCTCACCCGTAGCCAGATACTCCAAATTCAATTGAGTAATAACTGTATCCAAATATTCAGCCACAGGATAATTCGGCATCATGCCAGCAATCGAATCAACTACCTTGTTAAAATCTGTATGACGATATTTAGTATTTCCCACCAATTTCATGACACGCTTAGCCACCCATCGGGTTGTATCCACTCTATCATAAAACTTCTTTTTATGGAAATAACGATGATCAAAATAATGCACGAAGAAGTCCAACTCATATCGGAATTCAAACTTGTCACGAACATAGATGACATCATTCAAATAACGACAATTAGGTATTTTTATTCTCTCCAGAATAAATTCTTTTTTCTTGCCTTTTCCTTTTCTACCCTTACCGCTCTTCTCCAATTCATTGATTTCTCTGATATTTTCCAACTCTTGCTCCAACTCTGCAATCTGCTGTTGCAACAAGACTGAATCAATCTTTGACGTCAGATGAATCACTGTATCCTGAGAAACACTTACAGAATCCATCTCTGTAGAGTCTGAAGAGAAGACCGGTGCTTCATCATACATATCCTCATCATCTGGCAAGAAGTCTTCATCACCTATTGGAAGATTTTGTCCCGTTTCATTCTTCTTACGCATCTTTTCAAGCATTTCAGGGGACAAATCTGAATTATCACGAGCACCCGTGACCATATCGAAATCACCATCCAACAACATCAATGAATCACTCTCTGCCTGTTCTTTCAAAATTCGTTTCTGCTCTTGAATCTTCTTTAACATCTTTTTCTGCTTAGATGTCAAATCCATTATACTATCCTGAGCATCCTCTTGAGCATAACGCAAGCGCTCTTCCTCCTCAATCTTAGCCAGTTTCAAGGAATCCTTTCGAAGCTGATTCTCATATTTCTCTCTCGCTTTATCTTTCTTATTCTGTTCTTTTTCTATCGCTTTACGATATTTCTCTTTATTTCCAACAATTTTCTTCGCCAACTTCAGTGTCTCTTTTTCCACCTCCTCACGTTCCTTACGGATACGTTCCTTCTCTTTCTCGTCTGCATTCTTCTCGGCCTCCAATTTCTCTTGCTGAGCCTTCAATTCTGCCTGACGAGCCTTATATGCTTGCAAACGAGCTTCTGATTCTTTTTCAAGCTGTTCGCGTTCTCTCTGTTTTTCTTTGGACTCTCTTTTTTTCTCCAACTGACGCTCCATCATCTCCTTTTTCTTCTCACGGAGTTGCATGGCCTTTTCTTTTTCGGCCTGTTTGCGTGCCATCTCCTTCTCACGTTGAGCCTGACGAAGTTCTATTTGTTTTTGCTTTTCAGCTTGACGTTTAGCCTTCAACCTATTCGCAATATCTTGAGCCTGTGTCTTTTGTTGCTGCTCTCTCTGGCGCTCACGCTCTTTCAACTGATTCATATAAGCTTTCTTACGGGCAGCAGCTTCACGTTGTTGTTGTTTACGTTGCATTTCAGCCGCACGTTGCTCCTCCATTTTTTGTCTTCTCTTTTCCTTTTGCAAACGGAGTTTCTCCTGCTGAGCCGCACGTTGTTCCTGTTCTCTTTGTAATCGTTCCTGTTGAGCAGCAACCTGCTGAGCATGTCGTTCCTGTTGAGCAGCAATACGCGCCTGAGCGGCCGCCTGACGTTGCAGAGCTGCCTCATGACGTTGTTGAGCCATCAACTCACGTTGTGCCTGTAATTCAGCTTGACGTTGAGCTGCAGCGTCTCTTTCTCTTTGACGATTCTCCATCTCTTGCTGACGACGAAGTGCAGCAGCTTCCTGATTGGCTTTCAACGCATTCTCATATTCAGCCTTTCTACGTTCCTCTTCCTCTCGTTGTTTCTTTCTGATGGCATCCTGCTCCAACTTCTTTTGCGCCCATATTTCCTGTTCACGTTGATGTTGTTCCTTATCACGTTTTTCCTGCGCCTCTCTCGTCTCTCTTTGTTTGGCAATAATTGCCTCATACTCTTTTTGCCTACGGATATTATCCTGTCTCTCCTTTTCTCTAGCCGCCTCTATTTCCGCTTTTTTCTTATTCCACAACTCGGTGTATTGATTACGCATTTCCTCCTCTTGACGGATACGCAATTCACGTGCCTGCTTTTCCAATTCAACAGCCTGCAGATACTCCTGCATACGTTGCTCCCGATCCGCTTCTTCCTGCGCTTGTCGCTCTTTCAATGTTGCTTTCTTTTCTTCCCAAGCCTTTTTCTGCTGTTCACGAAGCTCGATTTCCTTTTGGCGACGAATCTCACGTTGTAACTTTTCACGCTCCGAAGCCTCAACATACTGTTGCTGTCTCTTTTGCTGTTCTAGTTCTTCCTGCTTATGCTTTGCATCCAACTCTTTTTGCTTAGCTGCCCAACGTTCACGGTCGATCTGTTTCAACTCTTCCTCACGTCTCTGACGCATCTCACGAGCTTGTCTCTCCTGTTCAATTATCTGCTCATATTCTCTTAACTTCTGAGCTTGTTTCTCTTTCTCCTGACGTTGCTTTTGTTCGGCCGTTTTTTTCTGTTGTTCCCATAGTTCTTTCTCTTTCTGCTTACGAGCGGACTCTCTTTTCTTCACTTCTTCACTTTCCGCCTTCTTCTGCGAATTTTGAGCCTCCATCTCTTTTTTCTTTGCATCCATAGATGCCTTGGCAGCCTCATTTTCCGCTTGTTTTCTTCCTTTCAACTGCTCCACTTTCATACGCTTCTCTTCCTGATAACGGTCAATATCAGTCTGTGCGATCATGTTTTGTGTCGCAAGAAAATATATCGTAGAAATTATGAACAGTAATCGTTTCAAATCTGACTTTTTAAATTTACGCCCAAAATTTCATCCTTCATTCGTTCAGAACAAAATTTTCGGAACTACAAAAATAATAAAAACCGCTGAACAAAGCAACAAAAATCCACAAAACAAAGCAAGTTTACAAACGTTTAGTTATCAAATATTTAAAGTACTTTTGGCATAAAAAATGATTTAATTTGTCTTGATATTTGTCCAAAGTGCATCATCACAGCAGCGTAAAGAGACGAAAAAATAAATTTATTTCTTTATTTTTTGTGCTTTTATTTGCATTAGTAAAGAATTTGTCGTTATATTTGCCATGCTAAAATTTAGAGTCAATAAATTACAAGACTCTAATATGAACACATGCTAAAATAAATGTCAAACAAACAGATAAAACTTATGAGTATTAGAAAATTTTTCAATTACCTTCTAACTTCTATTTTAGGATTTTTAGGGTTTTCATGTTCCGTCATTAACGGAGGTGAAGAGTATGGCTGTCCTCATGCAGATTATGAATTGATGGGAACTGTACAAAATGAAGAGGGCGAACCTATTGCAAATGTAAATGTAACAGAACTCGATTCAATATTTGGATTACCAGATAAGATTCTGGCCACAACGAACAAACAAGGTCAATACAACACTCATGGAGAATGGATATACACTTATGCTTCTAAATTCCACTTCCAATTCGTCAGTAAAGATACGCAATACGTGCCATTGGACACGATTATTCCTGTCGATAAATTCCCATTTAGAGGTGGAGATGGTGATTGGTATGATGGGAAAAAAATCATTCAAGTGGACGTTGTTCTAAAGAAGAAAGAGTGAACAATCCTCTCAAAATATCATTAAAGAAACGAATCGCGATGTCTGTGTTCGATCTCTATCGACACAATGAAGCGAAAACCCATAACTTGAATTATATCTTTTGGGAATCTACATTGCGTTGTCCACTGAATTGTCTTCACTGCGGTAGTGAATGTAGGCAGGAATCCAGTGTAAAGGATATGCCTGTATCCGATTTTGTGGAAGGTATCAAACAGATAGTTCCCATTGTGGAACCGCACAAAACAATGATTGTCTTCACCGGCGGTGAGTGTCTAGTCCGTCGTGATTTGGAAGAGGCTGGATTGGCGATGTACAACCTTGGATTTCCATGGGGAATCGTCACCAACGGATATCTGCTGACTCCTCAACGTATGAATTCACTTCTTCGTGCAGGAATGCGTTCTTGTACGATAAGTTTAGACGGACTGGAAGCCTCTCATAACTGGCTAAGACAGAATCCGAATTCTTTTCAACGGGCGGTCGAAGCCATCCGTTTGCTTCCACAGACCAATTTAGTGCATGATGTAGTTACCTGCGTCAACAACAAAAACTTCGACGAATTAGAAAGCATCAAACAATTATTGCTTGAATGTGGAATCAAGAAATGGAGAATCTTCACGATATTCCCAATTGGAAGAGCTGCCGACAATCCTGAACTTCAATTGCCCAACGATAAATTCAAAGCTGTTTTTGACTTCATAGAAAAAACACGGGAAGAAGGAAAAATCTCGTTAAATTATGGCTGTGAAGGATTTCTTGCGGATTATGAATCAAAAGTCCGCGATAACTTCTTCTTTTGCCGAGCTGGTATCAACGTAGCATCCATCTTAGCAGACGGTAGCATCTCAGCTTGTCCTGATTTACGCGGACGGTTCATACAAGGCAATATCTACAAAGATAATTTTGCTGATGTATGGCAAAACCGATATCAAATCATGCGAGACCGCAAATGGACAAAAACAGGTATTTGTGCCGAATGTGAATTTTTCAATCATTGCGAAGGGAATGGATTACACTTACGAGATGAAAAGACAAATGAATTGGCTTTCTGCCATTTGAAACGCATAATGAATGAATGCTAATCATTCCCCACAAAATCATCCCTCATCACAAGAATAGTCTATCTACAATCAACTCTACAACTTTGTAGAATATTTTTTTATTTCTACTTCATAGTATTTTTCTTTCCCATCCAGCAACTGGTTTACCAACCGATGGAAGTTGGGTCCATGGTTCATTTCCTTAATATGACAAAGCTCGTGAATCATCACAAATTCTATTAATTCAGCAGGCAAGAGCAATAACATACAAGAGAGATGAACAGAAGCAGCCGACGAACAACTGCCCCAACGAGAATGCATCTTTCGAATCTGACACTCTTTGTGGGGAATACCGATCCGACGAGAAACATCCATCAACCAAGATGGTAGAATCTTTTTTGCTGCCACCATCAGAGCATTTTCTATGATTGACTTTATTGTACTCTGTGATTTCACGGAATAGAGATCACACCCGTTGGGGAAATAAATGGTTAGTTTTTTTTCATCTAAATTCAGACTGCCCACTATTCGTTGCCGTCCATATTCTTTCCATAAAATTGTGAAGGCAAATGATTGAAAAACATAATCCGGACCATATAACAGGACTTTTTTCACCTTCGCCCTCTTTAGTTTTTCCCTTACCCATTCTCTATTTTTATCTAAAAAGAGTAGTAAAGATTGCATATCACCATATCCAGGCATCTGCATCTGAAGTACTCCCCCAACAATTTTCAGACCATATCGTCTGATTCTTCCATCAGACTTCACTTCAATGTTCCCAAATTCGCAATCTTCTACAACCATAATCTCTTTTTTTTCTCTACAAAAGTGCATATTATCCATGGCATTTCAAAAAAAATCACGAAGAAATCTTTTTTTATGGAAAATTATTTTGTCATTAAAAAAAATCGTTCTATCTTTGCAACCGCAAAAGAGAAGCAATGGTGCCATAGCTCAGTTGGTAGAGCAAAGGACTGAAAATCCTTGTGTCCCCGGTTCGATTCCTGGTGGCACCACACAAAAGAAGAGTCAAGACAATTGGCTCTTCTTTTTGTTTTACCCCCGAAGAAAAAAATTTCACGAAAGCAAACCTACATAACACATCAGCTCAAGAGCAGATTAAGATCCATTCTCACCTCCACGGCTACTGCACCATCAGAGCATTAAAAAACACCCCCACTATTCTAGAATAATTTTTTTGCCTGTAAGATTCTATTTCGATTTAATGAGCGAACGTGTCTGGTCATATTAACGTTTTTTTTATCTTTTTTGTTTGTCATACCTCTCAAAAAAATTAAATTTGCACTGATAATAGTTAATTATGATTCAGCAAAAACTACAACTGAAACTACAGCAGAAGCTTTCTCCTCTGCAAATCCAGACTATAAAGTTGTTGGAAATCCCCACTATTGAGTTGGAGGACAGAATCAAAGAAGAGCTTGAATCAAACCCTGCTCTGGAAGAAGGAGAAGAGTTGGGCAAAGAAGAATCTATCAGCAAATTAAAGGAGGAAGAAGACTATAATACTGATGAGAATTTAGATTATTCTTTGGACGATTATCGCACCGAAGATGACATTCCAGACTATAAGTTGTTTCAACCCAATGGAAATTCAGACGAAGCCAAAGAAGAGGCTGTTCTTGAATCATCCACCTCGCTTCATGACTATTTAAAAGATCAAATAAATCTTCAACCTCTCCCCGAGAATATCCGTATTCTCGCAGAGTATGTCATTGGCAACATTGATCAGGATGGGTACCTCAGACGAAGTGTCGAGTCTATGGTTGACGACTATTCTTTTCAGTCAGGCACAATTGTATCTGACGATGACATGAAAGAAGCGCTGAAATTTGTACAATCATTCGAACCTGCAGGAATTGCAGCCACCAATCTTCAGGAATGTCTTGTCATGCAGTTGGAGCGGAAAACGCCAACAGACGCCATCCAAAATGCAATAAAAATTTTAACCTCCGATTTTGACGATTTCTCTCAACGGCGATATAAACAAATCGAAGTAAAAACAGGGCTTTCTCAAGATGAGATAAAAAAGGCTTCTCAGGAGATTATCAAATTAAATCCGAAACCGGGGAATGCGTGGGAATCGGGGATTCCAGCTTCAAGTCTCCAAATCAGTCCTGACTTTCAATTGGACAACGAAGACGGCAATTTGATTTTGACCCTAAACGATATAAATCTGCCTCCACTAAGAGTCAATCGCGAATTTGCCGAGATGCTGGATGATTACAGCAATGCCAAGCAAAAAAGTCGTGAGAAGAAAGATGCTATTCTCTTTGTCAAGCAGAAACTTGACGCTGCCAAATGGTTTATTGACTCAGTCAAGCAAAGGCAAGAAACCCTTCGTAACACACTGACCGCCATCATCAACATCCAGCATGATTTCTTTATTGACGGAGATGATACAAAATTAAAACCGTTGATACTAAAAGATATTTCAAACATTACAGGATATGACGTCTCGACAATTTCCAGAGCCTGTAATAACAAATACATCCAGACAGAGTTTGGCATCTTCCCTGTAAGTTACTTCTTTTCAGGAAGCTTACAAACAAACGATGGTGAAGAGGTTTCCATCAACGAGATCAAGGCAACCCTTCAAGAACTACTCGACCACGAAGACAAGAGATGTCCGCTGACAGATGATAAAATCACGGAAATGCTAAAAGAGAAAGGCTATAGCATTGCACGTAGAACAGTAGCCAAATACAGAGAGCAGCTTGGTTATCAACCTGCTCGACTAAGAAAAGAAATTGTATAGTTATGGAATCGACAAATATCATTTCAAGAGTCATATCATTCACATTATTTCCCTTGCTTATGCCATTGTATGGTGTATGCTTACTTTTTAACCTTTCCACTTTCTCATATTATCCTGTTCAGTACATCAAAGAGAGTCTGTTATGCATCATTCTCGTATGTATTCTCATCCCGTTTCTCTCTTATTACATATTAGAAAAGACAAAGATTATTTCAAGCATACAAATGATAAAGAAAGAGGACAGAATCATACCTTACGCAATTACCAGCCTATCCTATCTTGCCTGTGCTTATTTATTATATTCTAAAATGCCTCTTTTCGTCATTAACATACTGATAGGCATTTCAATAGCCATATTGATCGATGCGATTATCAGCAAATGGTGGAAGATCAGTGCCCACATGACAGGTATAGGAGGATTCATCTCCAGCATATATGCAGTGAGCCTCATCACCTACACCAACTCATCTATCTTGTTGTCCATAGCATTTATCTGTGCAGGTGCTTTAGCTGCTGCCCGACTTCAACTGAAAAGGCATACTCCGCTACAATTACTAGCTGGTTTTGCTAATGGCTATATCACCATCCAACTCACGTCTCTATTTAATTGGGACATTGTGTTAAGAGCTATCACAGTTTAAAATATTCGAACTGAGGCGTCACAATATAATTACCTTTCTTATCAAGAATACCCCATTTATCACCATATTTTTCTTTCTCTCGTACAAAAAATACGTTTTTATACATACATATATCATCGAATATGGGGTTAACAAGAAAATTGCCCTTGGTATCAACAATTCCCCACTTATCATTCAACATAACTCTAGCCATACCATTTTTGTTAAAACCCTCTGCAACATCAAACGGCGGCCCTATAATCGTTCCCTTTCTATCAATATAAACACGTTTCTTGTTTAAACTGACAACAGCTATTCCATGTTCGTCAAAAAAGGTGCCAAATGAATCAAATTGCGGTTGGATAACCATCTTTCCTTTCTCATTTATATAGCCCCATTTCCCGTTTACTTTGACAGCCGTCAATCCGTCAAAATAGTAATACTCTATGGCTTCAAATTGTGGTTGGACGACCCACTCACCCTTTTTGTTTATATAGCCCCACTTGCCATTTGATTTGGCTGCAGCCAAACCGTTTTCGTAAAAAGCTGTAGCATATTCAAACTGCAGATCTATAGCCAAATTGCCTTTTTTGTCCACATATCCATACTTACCGTCTAACGAAACAACCGCCAACCCAATCTTTGGAAAAGGATGATTTTCTTTATCTTGGTATAAATCAAAGCCCACCATATCATACTGGGGCTTAACGATTATTTTTCCTTCTTTGTCAACAACTCCCCACTTGCCATCTTTCGAGACTGCAAACATCCCCGACTCCATCCAACAACCATAGCAGTATGACCTATCATCGAACTGAGGTTCTAGAACCATGTTCCCCGCTCTGTCAACGACTCCCCACTTACCATTTACCTCGACTATAGCGAGACCCGTTTCAGGATGAAAATTAACACAATCAAACTGAGGTTTGACTATCATCTCACCAGATTCATTAACAATACCGACTTTGCCATTTACTTCGACAGAGCCATAACCAAACTCAAAACCAAAGGCACGATCAAATTGAGGAGGAATAGTCACCTTGCCCTTTCTTGCATCAACAAACATATCCATACTTTCCATCGTCAAATTGAACGGGAAACATCGATTCATCAAGACTACTACCTATATCAGAAAACTTCGGAGGGATAATCCACGTTCCCTTTTTATCGATAAACCCCCACTTCCCATCAAATTTAACTGGAGCTATTCCATCTTTCGTAAAAGCATTCGCATTATCCAAACATGGTTCGACAATCCATTCTCCCGTCTCATCTATAAAACCATATTTCTCATCCTTCTCCACACAAATTATCTCTTTCTTACTTATACTTATCTCCTTTATCACCTCTTTCCCAACATAATATACAATAATAAGGAGCAGCGACAGCGCCTTTAGAACAAAAAATAAAACCCCTTTTTCCTTCATTTATTAATCAATATCTATATCGAAAATCTATTTAATCACTCTCGTCTCTATTTATTAAAACACCTTCCAACTCACGTCTCTATTTAATTGGGACATTGTGTTAAGAGCTATCACCAACTTTTTTTAGGTTTAACGCCACAAATAGAGAGATAGTCGCAATACTCACAGCTTGGACAATCTTTGTTTGCCTCAAAAGGAATCTCCTTGTCAAACAACTCCTCAATCGTTCGTTCCATACCTTGCTTCAATTCCTCAAAATAATCATTCGCTGAGGTTAAAACATTCTTATCCAACATAATATCCAATGCTTCCAACGACTTGGCCGTCTTCAAATAAGCAATTGCAGGTTTCACTTGCACATTTTCCTTCAGAGAATAAAAATAACTATACATCATCACTTGCAAGGCATACGAATAACGATTCGGAGAGACGATAAACAAAGAGTCTATATCTTTCATGGTTTTCGCCTTTCCTCCTGTCTTATAATCCAACACCCTTATTGTTTCTCCTTTTTTATCCACACGGTCTATGTCTCCTTCAAAACGTACCATGAGACTCTTCCCATTCTGTTGCGGAACTGAAAAGTCCGAAGAGAAATGGTATTCATTACCAATAATCTCAAACGGTGCATATTGAGCATCCAACATCAACATACCGATGACATAACGAGCGATGGCATCACGGTTCATCAGCTGTTCACCCGACAATTGAGGCATTGTTTCATCCTCCGTCATATTAAAATAGTGAATCTTAAATGCTTTATTTACATAACGATCTATCATCACTTTAAACTCTTTATAATCGGTTGTCCGCGTGATAGACTCATCATCGTCAGTCCGTTCCTTTGTCATGAATGCAGGGTAATCCGAAGCATAGATGATGCGGCTCTTCTTCTTGCGCATCAAGTCATCATAATAATACTGCATAGAGGCATGAAATACCGTTCCAAACTCATTCACCTGCACGTCATCCGAGATTTCCTCCTGCTTATATAATCGAAGTATCTTACTAAGATAAAAATGCATAGGACAATTCAAATACATGTTTAATGACGAAGCTGAAAGGCTCTTTTTAGGACCATTTGACTGATAGTTCAGATTAAACAGTTCATGCATCTTTTGTAGAATCTCATCCGTTTTTTCAACCTTAAACAAAAGGCTTTCATTCTTCGGAACATCCGAGTTAATCTGCGACTTCTCAATTGTGTTATTTGTTGCCTCGACCATGAGCTGCAACAAGAAGCGGCTCATCTGGCCTTTAGAAGAACTTTTTTCTGAGGTATTATACATCAACGTCACCTTCTCAGCTCGCTGCAACAAACGGTAAAAATAATACGCATACAATGAGTTTTTATGCTCTATTGTAGTCATACCATAACCTTTTCTCAATGCATACGGAACGAACGAGTTCTCTTTCCCCGAACTTGGCAATGTACCTTCATTAGCAGAAAGCAGTATCACATTGGTAAAATCCAAGTTTCGTGTCTCCAAGAAACCCATGATTTGAGTACCTGTCACCATCTCACCAGTGAACGGAACAGAGAGAGAGGACATTAGCGTATTGATCAACTGTAGCATCATCGAAAACTCCAACGTAAGAGTATCCTCATCCAACAAGGCAATAAGTCTTGTAAGCATGGTGTAAATTCTATATAGCGATTCCTTATACAGATCACCAGAGAGTGATTTTATGTATTCATCCTCCTCAACATGCGTTTCTATATCCTCCTCATCATCACGAAACAGCACAGAGACCTTTCTAACAATCTCCAACAGCCAAAGCAAGAGATCGCGAGATGTCTCACATCGTGAGAACAATGTTCCATACGATTCATTGCTCACTAAAGATTCAGTTTTGAAAAATTTCCAGTGTTTCTTTTGTATCTGTTCTTCTATTTCGATTATTGATGGATAAGCGAGACGCAGGTAGTAGTTTCGAAGCAATGGCAGTAAAGTTGTACTCAACAAGGAACTTGATTCACCAGCGTTCAGAAAATGCAAGTGTTCTTGATAATCCAATAAGACCTGAATCAATCCATATATCGGTGTCTGCACGATTGGGAGACCCATTGTCACATTAACATTGCACTCTTCATTATCCTTTCCACCTCCTGGTATAGAATGCAACACAGGCAACAAAAGATTTTCATTGCACAAAACGACTACCGTATCATCATTGGTAGAACCTTCTGCCTCACATTCCTTCAGAAACTTAGAAACATATCTGGCCTGAGCCACCTCCGATGCAGAGCCGATAATCTCAATTTTGCGCGAGCAGCTTCCTAACAAATCAAACGTTTCTAATTCATTCGGAAAATCACCTATATTATCTCTCATAAAGAGGCCTGCCTCATGAGCCTCAGCCTCGTTTTTCTTACGGATATAGTACTCGTCACAGTCCCAATAGAACTTAGCCCTCTTGCCACTGTAGAGGCGTTTAAAAAGCATCTTTTCACATTGGTTCAACACATTGAATCCGACAAACAGATATACCTTATCATCATTTGTAGTATCAGAGTCATCCCACGCCTCAATAACCTGTCGTTTCAACATGCCCTCATAAGCCAGATTTTCGGACAGTAAGCGTTGACGAAACTTGACATATATAGGATGAAGAAGTGACCATAATTGTAAGAATCTACGCTTCAAGATCGTCTCATCCCCTTCTTTAAATACAGCAAAGAAATGTTTCAAGACCTCTCTCTGTTCATCCGTCAGAAACGTACTATCGGCCTCGAATGGAACCCCATCTTTAATGTTTTGGAAAAGCATCTGTGCATTCACCATATTATTGTCTATATCCTCAAAATCAGACAATAATATTTCACCCCAGTGATAGAAACTGTCTAGCGTTTCATCCACTTTCAGATCAGAGGTATTCAAGCCATACTCTTCCCCATGATTTAACACCCCCATATATGTGTCATATAGAAGACACACTAATTTTATGGGATCAGCGATCTGCAGCGAAGAGCGCTCTTCAAACATCTTCTTTATCGTAGTATATGAAGGTGACCAGATAGGATGTTTTACACCTAAATTCGAGGCTGCATTTAACAAACAATCATTAAAAAAAAGCTGAGCACGATTATTGGGGAAGACAACAATCAAATTAGATAAGTCATCTCCGTACTTGCGTACAATATCCTCTGCAACCGATTGAAGAAATGGGACTCCGAACATACAATCTAAATTATTGTCACAAAGATAAAATTTATTTGGGAAAAGAGGAAAAGGTATGATACTGTCAAAAATGGTGGGGTGATTATCCGTTGGGGATCGTTTTATCGTAGAGACGCACGGCCGTGCGTCTCTACACGCAACCTGCAGGTGGAATGCCCGATTGTCTGATTCTCGCGTCATCCCAATCCTGAGGGGATGCCATAACACAGACGCAGGTGTGAACCTGTGGCGCAAATTATTCAGTTGTTTCCCTTCCTTTTTTCTCTATGACTGTTTCGTTGACGTCTTCCTGCGAATAGTCTAATGGATCTACAGCGTATAGAGATGTTCTTATGGATGACCGGTGAAAAGAGTAAGCGGCTTTTTTGTCCTCTAAGATAACGAATCTTCCGTCAGAATAGTTGTCTAATTCTTTTCGTATCTGTTTGATTTTCTTTTCGTTATTATGAATTGGGGTGATCACGTAGTAGTATGTGTCGTTTTGTTTTTTGATTAAGTGCATGCTTTCCGGCCGAATGTCTATCATTTGCTCGCAGTAGTAGTGGTTCGTGAATATTAGCAATAGAACACTGACAGTTAGTTCGAGGAAAATAAATATATATACTGCACTCCCTTGCGAATCGTTGTGTTTTGCCAATATGGTTTTATATAAAACGATAAGAGACCATATGCCAATCACTTCCATCGTTAGTGCGCCGAAAAGGGGTATAATCGTGGAGAATGACAAGAACAACAGTACCAAGGCGTGTTTCCGCTTCCGTACTACCCAGAAGAATAGAAGGGAAACGAATAGGTTGCAGAAAATCTCGTAATATGAATAGCTTGGGAATCCGGCGTCTGCGATGTAAGGTTCTATCTCAATGGGTAATAGTCTGACAAATACCAGTATGGAGAGGGTCGATAAGAAGAGATAGAATGTTTTTTTCACCCCGAAGTTATAACATACCAATACCATCGTGTTCAGGTAGAGCATGATGAAGGGAAGATAGGCAATGTCGTATATGTAACTATATATAGCCATGATTCTGTTCCTTGGGTTTTATCAGAGTCTCAAACTAAATGACACAATATTCATCTCATACACTTTTTGGTGTTTCTTGCACCATTGTCGGATTTCGCTTTCCTTTTTTTCATCTATCAACTCGTAATATTGGGGAACATACGGAAAATCCTTTATTATATCTTTTAGAATTAAGATAGAAAGTCGGGAAAGAGGACAATAATCCACATTTCCTCCTCCATCATCCCCATAATAGACTAATTGATTGTTGTTATTTATCACATAACTCATCAACATGTCAGCGTATCTTCTGTCTGCCACATCGCGGGTTTCTGTAATTGTCTGACAAAAGTCCAAGTTCAAATTCCCTCCGTGTTTTATCGTTTCAGTTAAATACTTATATCTTTGCTCCAATATATCTTTATTACCACATCTTATCAGCGCATTTTCCATCTTTAAATCATAGATTAAAGGTTTGCTATGCCTTTTTTCTTTGTATATGCTTACTAATGAATCACAATATATAGGGTCACCTATCTTGAAAAAAATCTGAATAGTCCAAAAATCATAGTTTGATCTCAGATTAGATAGTAAAAGCTCTTTTAAAGATGGATCGTATAAATTCACATTCACGTATTTACACAAACATTCCGATGGGAAATCATGGACCCCCAACGTTCTCAATAATGAATCTTTCAATACGATTAATCCATTCTTTTGGCACTCCTCACTGTCACACTGCTTTATCTTATCAATCCAAGAATCAATAGTTGTTTGAGAATAAGAGTTGGCAGAAAGGCTCACAACCATAATTACCCCAAATAAAAGTTTGTGAATTTTCATGCCCTTCTTAACCCTTAACTCTTAATTCTTAACTATGACATTCTTTTCAATTAATCCACCATCACTTTAGTTCCAACGCCATTGACATCTACAAAATAGATTGATTGACGTGGCAATGGAAGGTTTATTTCGCCTCCTGTAATCATTCCCTGAGCCACCAAACGTCCATACACATCATAGATGCGATACTCAGAAGAAATTTCCACCTTGATAAAGAGCTGACCATCGGATGTCCACACATCCACTGTTTGTTCCGTTTTAACCAAAGGAACTGCATCCAACTGACTCACAGCTGTCAGATACCCAGGATTAGCCTCACCACCATCTGGATGAGCATACGCAGCATCTAAATGCGTTTCATCGTATGTTGTACCCAAGGCTCCTTTCAAGAACAAACACTCTTCAAACATTTGTGCCGAACTGCCTTTTTGAACAGACGCTGTTGTCCAATCTTCTCCTACAACAATCGATGTCACACCAGAACATTTCTTAAACATCTCACTCATGTTCGTTACATTACGAGTATCAAAGGAACGAAGATCAAGTGTGTAGGGTTGCATTTTATATTGGTTTATATCCTCACTATTTAAGTCTGGACGAGAACATACTTCGGAGTATGAATTAGGATCATCAGGCTCCATATACCAATCCCAACTATCATCATCATTGTAATAATTATAGAACATACCGCTCATATCGGTCACATTATGCGTATCAAAACTATTAAAGCTGAGTACTCTACCTTGACAATGTGCAAACATTCCACTCATGCTCGTCACATTACGAGTATCAAAATTTCCGAGTTCAAGAAAGGGATAAATAGCATGAGAATAACCTGTAGAAAATCGACCATACATAAAAGCATAAGCAAACATGGAATCCATTCGGGTCACATTTTGCGTATTAAATGTACTAAAATCAAAATACATTCTAAAACCAATATCAAGTAGATTTCCATCGTCATCATACGCCACCGGAGGAGTATCAGAAAAAATAAGAGACCCACAACGGTAAAACATTTTACTCATATCCGTCACCGATTCCGTATTAAGATACTTAAAACCACCTATGTACATAAGAGAAGAAAAGCCCGCAAACATGTTCGCAGTTGACTTTAAACGAACCTCTTTAAAAGTTGAATCTATTTCAATCACCCATATTTCACTTTTGGGATTCTCAGAATCCACATAAAGCCCCATATCACTATCAGGCCACTGTATAGCACCATCAGAACAAGGAATTTCAAATACACTATCACGAGCAGGCAGTTCACCATATTTCAACACAAGCGATGGTTCCCACCTATAATACCCAAACTTTGGCTCTAAATCCATCTTAGAAATTTCTCCATAAACAACTTTCTTTGCTGATAGGGACATTGAGCAACATAAAGAGAAAACAACAAGGGAAATTGTCAATGTAATTTTTTTTGACAGAAAACCCCTAAATGTGTTCTGTGTTTTCATAAGCGTATTAAATTAGTTTTTATTATTCAACAACGGTATTTGTATCAGAAGGGAAAACGATATATGCAACCGATTTTACAGGTTCATACAGTTTCGATTTTGCTAAATCCTCTTCTTCAAACAAGTGTATCATATTGTTCATCTTATCAAATGCATACAACAAAACGCCCATAATCATCAAACATTTTGCCAAAGCCGCAACACCGCCCAATAACTTATCCAACCACCCTAACATGGCAATCTTCAACATCTTAGCTACCAAAGCAGCCAACAGGCGAACGACCAACATAGACAGCAAGAAAATGATTACGATCGACACGATACTATTCATCTCTGTTTGTCCCCCAAAAAAGGAAACGATGCCCCCCATCAGAGCCACGCCATAATTCTTAGCGATAAACGCACTGACGACAATTCCGAGCAGAGAGGCCACTTCCATCACAAGACCTTTCATACACCCACGTATGATGGCAAAAACCATCAGGGCTAACAGTATGATATCCAATGCAAACATATTCCTCGTATTAAAAAAAAAGCGTATCCTTTTACAGGGTACGCTTTACTTCAATTTCTTCAAATCCTTCGATAATATCGCCTACTTGCAAATCATTGTAATTGGCAATATTCAATCCACACTCATAACCATTGGCAACCTCTTTCACATCATCTTTGAAACGTTTCAATGATGCCAAATCACCTGTGTGAACCACAATACCGTCACGAATCAAGCGGACTTTATTACCTCTCTTAATCTTACCATCACGCACGATACAACCAGCGATAGTACCCACCTTACTAATCTTAAAGGTCTCTTGTACCTCAGCCGTACCGGTTATCTCCTCTTTTACTTCAGGTGACAACATACCCACCATAGCATCCTTCATCTGCTCAATAGCATCGTAGATGATAGAATACAAGCGGATATCAACACCTTCTTTCTCAGCAATCTTACGAGCCGACTGCGATGGACGCACCTGGAATCCCACAATAATAGCATCAGCAGTAGATGCCAACATCACGTCAGATTCCGAAATCTGTCCGACAGCCTTATGGATAACGTTAACAGCAAATTCTTCTGTAGATAATTTCTCCAAAGAGTCTTTCAATGCCTCTGCAGAACCATCCACATCCGCTTTAACGATGATATTCATCTCTTGGAAGTTACCCAAAGCACGACGACGAGCAATCTCCTCCAACGTCAAGTGCTTCGTTGTACGCAATCCTTGTTCACGTTGTAATTGTTCACGTTTTGTAGCGATTTCACGAGCCTCTTGTTCTGTTTCCAAGACGTTGAAATTATCACCTGCCTGAGGAGCACCATTCAAACCTAAGATAACGACTGGCTCAGATGGTTTAGCCTCTGTCACGCGTTGATTACGCTCATTAAACATCGCCTTTATACGTCCGTAGTTAATACCTGCAACAACAACATCACCTACATGCAATGTACCATTGCTAACCAAGACAGTTGAAACATATCCACGTCCTTTATCCAACTGAGATTCAATAATAGAACCTACAGCACGACGATTAGGATTAGCTTTCAGATCCAACAATTCAGCTTCCAAAAGAACCTTCTCCATCAATTCAGGTACACCCAATCCTTTTTTAGCTGAGATATCTTGAGATTGATATTTACCACCCCACTCTTCCACCAAATAGTTCATATTAGCCAAAGCCTCTTTGATCTTATCTGGGTTTGCAGTCGGTTTATCCACCTTATTAATTGCGAACACAATAGGCACACCAGCGATAGATGCATGATTGATTGCCTCAACTGTTTGTGGCATCACATCATCATCGGCAGCCACAATGATAATAGCAATATCCGTCACCTTCGCACCACGAGCACGCATAGCCGTAAAGGCCTCGTGACCAGGCGTGTCCAAGAATGTTATCTGTTGTCCGCTCTTTAATGTCACATTATATGCACCAATATGCTGTGTGATACCTCCGGCCTCACCTGCAATCACATTGGTCTGACGAATATAATCCAACAAGGAAGTCTTACCATGATCGACGTGACCCATCACAGTTACGATTGGCGGACGTTTAACCAAATCCTCTTCTTTATCCTCTTCCTCATGAATAGCAGCCGTTACTTCTGCGCTGACATACTCTGTTTCGAAGCCGAACTCATCCGCAACGATATTAATCGTCTCAGCATCCAATCGTTGGTTGATAGAAACCATCAAGCCAAAGTTCATACATGTACTGATAACCTGAGTAACCGAAACATCCATCATAGTAGCCAACTCGCTGACAGTCACAAATTCTGTGATCTTCAGTTTGTTTTGTTCTAGTTTCTCCTGTTCCTCCTGTTCATGCAACTTTGTTGCCTGCAATTCACGTTTATCACGACGGTGCTTTGAGCCCTTGGTTTTTTGTCCTTTGCTAGTCAATCGTGCAAGCGTTTCCTTAATCTGCTTTTGTACTTCCTCTTCTTTGATTTCAGGCTTTACAAAAGTTTTCTTAAGATTCTTCTTGTGATTATCTCTGTTAGCATTTCCGCCAGCATTATTATTGCCGCCACGTTTGCCGTCTTCGTTCTTAAAATCCTTATAATCTGAAAGATCTATTTTTTCTTTCTGGATTCTTTTTCTCTTTCCTTTCTTAGCGTCATCCGTTTCAGAAGAAGCACCTTGTGGTTTTGACATTCCATGCTGTCCGTCGAATGATTTTCCAGCGAAGTTCTTATTTCTTAATTCTCTTTCCTTTTTCTTTTCTTCTTTTGACTTTTTCTTTGGTCGTGTTTGTTGGTTCAATGATTCCAAGTCAATCTTACCCACCACGTTTATAGACGTCTTAGCGGGCTTGGAAATAGAGAATACGCCATCAGAATCAGCCGATGCCACAGGAGTCACTTTTCTTTGTTCCTGAGGCTTCACATTTGTCTGATCAACCCTTGACGTAGATGCAGAATCCTGAGATTTTGCATCAGACTCCTTTGTGTCAGAATTCACAGAATCCGAATGATTTTGTGATTTAGCAGAGTTGTTAGCATTAAGTGATTCGCTGTTTTTCTTTCCATTCAAGTCATTCAAATCAATTTTTCCAAGAACTTTAGGAGAGTGAACTTCAGGCACTTGTATCTTCACCTCATTCTTCTCATCAAAGCCTTCTATGGATACACTTTCCTTCTTTTCTTTATTTTGACGTTGTTGAGTAACTTTTTCCGAATCAATCTTTATTTTTTTATTAGACCCCAATCCTTCATAACACAATTCTTCCTGTTCGTCAGTAAGCTGAACGTTTAGGTTGTCAGATGGTATTGGGTGGCCTTTTTTACTCAAAAAGTCCACAACCGTATCTGCACTGACATTTAATTCTCTTGCTATTTTACTTAATCTTATAGACATATTTTTTTTGGGTTGTTAAATTTTACTCTTGCGCACTCTGTTCATCCGTAGAATCCTCTGCACCATCCATTGGAACATCTTCAAACTCAGAACTCAAAATACGCAATACTTCGTCGATAGTCTCCTCTTCCAAATCAGTTTTCTTAATCAACTCATCACGAGGAATGCTCAGTACCTGTTTAGCTGTATCGCAACCGATACCCTTTAAAGTATCAATTACCCATGGCTCAATCTCATCCAAGAACTCATTCAAGAAGATATCCTCTGTGTCGATAGCATCATCCACATCACGGAACACCTCTATCTGATATTCTGTAAGCATACCAGCCAAACGTATGTTCATACCATTTTTACCAATAGCAAGGGAAACCTCTTCTGGTCTCAAGAAGACCTCAGCTCTCTTATGCTCTTCCATCACATGGATAGATGAGATACGAGCAGGACTTAATGCTCTTGAAATCAACAAAGAAGGATTGTTGGTAAAATTAATCACATCAATATTTTCATTTCTTAATTCTCTAACAATACCATGGATACGAGATCCCTTCATACCCACACAAGCTCCTACTGGATCAATACGATCATCATACGACTCCACAGCCACTTTAGCACGCTCACCTGGGATTCGAGCAATGCGACGAATTGTAATCAAACCATCATTGATTTCAGGAACTTCCAATTCGAACAATCGTTGCAAGAACAAAGGTGATGTTCTTGACAAGATGATCTTTGGATTATTGTTCTTGTTATCTACTTTTGCCACAACGGCACGTACTGTTTCTCCTTTACGATAGAAATCAGAAGGAATCTGTTCCTGCTTAGGAAGCAACATTTCATTTCCTTCATCATCCAATAACAAGATCTCCTTTTTCCATACTTGGTACACTTCACCTACAACAATAGTACCTACTTTCTCTTTGTACTTGTTATATAATGAATCCTTCTGTAAATCCAAGATCTTGGATGCCAATGTTTGTCTCAAGTTCAAAATGGCACGGCGACCAAATGAAGCAAAATCAACCTTGTCTGTTACATCCTCTCCTAATGAGAAATCGTCACCCATGCTTTTGGCATCCGATAATGAAATCTCAGTATTAGGATCTTCCAAATCTTCATCTTTTACAACCTTACGATTTCTGTATATCTCGAAATCACCTTTATCTGGATTGATGATCACATCATAATTCTCGTCTGTACCAAACATTTTGGAAATAACGCTACGAAATGAGTCTTCCAAAACGCTCACCATTGTACTTCTGTCAATGTTCTTCAATTCTTTGAACTCTGCAAAAGTGTCACTCAAACTAACTGCTTCTTGCTTTGCCATGTCATTTAAAAGTTATTGAATATTTTGTATATTTTATTTGTTCATACGTAAATGTCAGAGTCTCTGTCTCGGCAACTTTTTTCTTCTCTCCTTCTTTCTTCACCATCTTTGTCACCTCAAGTCCAAACGACGAATCCGACACATTCACTAATACACCCACGTGTTTTGGTCCGTTTTTCACTTGAACTTCAACCTCCGACCCTTCATATTTTTGATATTGACGTAAAACCTTGAACGGAGAGGTTAAGCCAGCAGACCCCACTTCCAAATCGAAATCTTCTACATCACGGTCCAACTTTGACTCAATGTATTTTGACAACTCCACGCAATAGTCCAACGGAACACTCTCATCTGAATCCACTTCAACCACGATGGAATTGTTTTTATCAACCGCGATATCTACAACAAAAAAAGAAGACCCGCGAAGATATTCCT
Source organism: Paludibacteraceae bacterium (assembly GCA_045113275.1). Lineage (GTDB taxonomy): Bacteria > Bacteroidota > Bacteroidia > Bacteroidales > Paludibacteraceae > UBA1181. The sequence continues at coordinate 21,727 of JBGUIU010000300.1, read as the reverse complement.
CTACAATTTCACGTATTTTACTTTCCTCTATCATAAGCTTCATTTTAGACAATAAAAAGGGGGACTTAATAGTCCCCTCTTCTATTCTTATTCATCTTGTGTGCAAAATTACACTTTTTTCCCTTAATACAAAACAATTAACGAAAATATTTTCTTAATGCATCACAATGAAATAGGCAATTCACGTTTGATTCTCTGTTCCAAACAGATCAATGTCTCTGTTGCAGAAACGCCTTTGATACTTTGTATCTTCCCGTTTAACAGTTGCATCAGATGCTCATTATCACGAGCATACAGTTTTATCATCATTGTATAAGGACCTGTAGTAAAATGGCACTCTACAATCTCTGGTATCTTTTCGAATTCTGGTACTACCTCAGAATACATAGAACCTTTTTCCAACTTTATGCCAATATAAGTACAAGTTTGATATCCTAAGATTTTAGGGTTGACATGATAACCAGAACCTATAATCACACCCAAGTCAAACATGTGTTGTACACGTTGGTGAATAGCTGCTCTTGACACGCCACACTCACTTGCCACATCCTTGAACGGGATACGGGCATTTCTTGTAATAATCATAAGGATATCCTTATCCAAATCATCTATCTTATCCATAATACGCTCTTGTTATTTCGGGTTACAAAGATAAACTAATTTTTTGATTCTTTGCCAATAATATAGTGACAAAGAGTGCCACACAGTGAAGCGTGGCACTCTATTCATAAAGATTTATTATTTTTTCTTTTCTGGCATGATCTCCAACAATTCAACCTCAAAGAACAATGCAGAATTTGGTTTAATTCCTTGTGTTCCTCTACTGCCATAAGCCAATTCTGAAGGGATCAAGAACTCATATTTTGAACCAACAGACATCAACTGCAAACCTTCTGTCCATCCTGGAATAACACCTTGCAAACCAAATACTGCTGGTTGTCCGTGCATATCACTTGAATCGAATACGGTTCCATCTACTAATGTACCTTTATAGTTCACCTTTACAACATCTGTCTCTTTAGGTTTCTTTCCTGTTCCCTCTGTAATAACACGATATTGCAAACCACTTGCTGTTACCATAACACCGTCTTTTGCTTTATTTGCATTCAATGCGCTATCTGAAGCTATTTTGTTCTGTAATGCTTCTTCTTGCATCTTTATTTGTTGCAAACGATCCAACTCAGAGAAATAAGCTTGTAGCACTTTTACGCATGTATCTTGATTGAACTTCAAATTGATGCTGTCTTCCATCAATGCCTTTGAGAAAGCATCCAAGAACACTTTCTTGTTTACAGAGTCACCTGGCAATGTTTTCAACTGAGAAGCCAACATTGAACCTTGGTTCATTCCTAATGCATAACTTGCAGAGTCCATCTTAGAACTCAATTTAATCTCTTTTTTTGCCTCATTACAAGAAGAGAACATGATAGCAGCTGCCAACACAGCACCTGCTGTAATGAATAAATTCTTCATTTTTTTATTTAACTATTATGATTAATTATCTTTCTACTCGTTGATATGCTGGGAACTGATATTTAGCTCCATTTGATTGTGGTTGCATGGCTGCTTTAGCCACATCCAACAATTCAACATCAAAAATCAAAACTGAATATGGAGGAATTTTACCTGCCTGACGGTCGCCATATCCTAACTCTGATGGGATATACAATCTGTATTTAGAACCCACTTTCATCAATTGCAATCCCTCTGTCCATCCTGGGATGACCTTATTCAATTCGAATACAATCGGTTCACCGCGCTCTACTGAGCTATCAAATACTGTACCATCAATCAGCGTACCATGATAATGTACTTTCACCTTATCCGCTGCAGAGGGTTTTACACCCGTTCCTTCCTTCAACACCTCATACTGCAATCCGCTTGCAGTCTCTTTCACCTTCGGATTCTTTTTATTGTTTTGGAGGAATGCGATTCCTTCAGCCTTTGCTTTTTCTACTGCCAACTCCTGCGCCTTACGCAAATAAGCCTGTACAATCTCAGTTGTTTTATCTTGTTTGATCAACAACGAAGCAGTATCATTATGGAAAAACTTCAAGAAAGCCTCTTCTAAGATAGCTTCATCGAATGGTCCTCCAGGCAAATGGGTACAATTATCCTTCACACTACGAGCAAATTCGACACCCATTGCATACGTTGCCGAATCCTTCGGAGTAGATAACACTGTTTTCTTAGGTTTTGCATCAACCGATGAGATTGAGACAAGAACAGACAATAAAAAAAATCCGATTTTTTTCATATTATCCTATAATTATTTTAGAATTTCAATTAACTCGACATCAAAAATTAATGCCATATTAGGACCGATCACATCACCTGCTCCGTGTTCTCCATACCCTAATTCTGAAGGGATGAACAATCTCCATTTAGAACCTACTGGCATCAATTGTAATGCCTCAACCCATCCTGCGATCACTTGATTAACTGGGAAATCTGCTGGTTTGTTTCTTTTAAAAGAACTATCAAACACGTTTCCATCGATCAATCTTCCTTCGTAATGACAACGAACTGTATCTGTGGCTCCTGGCTTAGCGCCATTTCCTTCTTTCAAAATCTCATACTGCAATCCACTTGCTGTTGTAACAACACCAGGTCTCTTTGCATTCTCTTTTAAGAACTCCTCACCGGCTTTCTTATTGTGTTCATCAGCCTCTTTTTGCATCTTATCAAAATGCTCGCTGAGAACTCTCTTTGCTTCTTCAATACTCATTTCCTGAGATGTGCCAGAAAATGCATCGTTCATACCCTTCATGAATCTATCCAAATTCACACTCTTAAAACCTGATGATTTAAGATTTGCGGCCATTGAAAGGCCTAATGCGTAACTAATTTTATCCATTTTTCTATTTTTAACGCCACAAATTTAAAAGATTTTATCGTATAACCCACAAAATTTCGTTTTAAATCAACAAAATAAATTACCTTTGTACAAAAAATAAGGAACATGTACACACGAGAAGAGTCCAAACAGCTAAAAAAAGATTTTTGGAACGGATTTAACGCGTTTTGTGAAAATCTGCCACGTTTCAAATACAGAAAGAAAAAATGGATCCTTTATAACACAAAGATAAAAGGTGTCGAATTGAAGTTCGATGCCACACGTGAAGGTGCATACGTCATTCTGGAATTCAACCATAAAAACGAAGATAAGAGACTGAACATGCTGGCAACGCTTGAAAAATACAAAGTCGTCTTCGACCAATACTTCGGAGACGCTATTTGGGAACTTAACTTCGAAAAAGAAACGGGTGAAATGGTCTCCAGGATCTACAAAGTTCAAAAAGGATTGAACATCCACAAGAAAGAACAATGGAACGATTTCTACACCTTCCTCTCTAAAGAGATGAATCATCTTGAACGGGCATTCAAAGAGTGTAAAGATTTATTGGAAGACAACGACGAAAACATATAAATTCATACAGAGAGTGGAAAACAGAAAGGTAGTAATAACAGGATTCGGAATTTATTCATCTATAGGTCAGAACGAAAAAGAAGTGCTGGATTCTCTACGAACCGGTCACTCTGGGATAGGTATAGACCCAACCCGAACAGACTATGGTTATTCTTCCATCTTAACTGGAATCGTGCGCCAACCTGATCTAAAACCATACCTCAACCGCAAACAACGAATTTACCTTTCTGAGGAGGCTGAATATGCATATATATCTACGCTCGAGGCTTTGAACAAAGCCAACCTATCTCTTGAGAATACACAAGATAATACTATCGGTATCTTATTTGGTAACGACTCCTCCACCAAAGCCATAATAGAGGCGCACGAGGAGGCTTGCAAAAGTAAAGATACAATGATGATGGGTCAAAGTGCTGTCTTCAAAACCATGAACTCAAACATCACCATGAACCTGTCTTCTATTTTTAATCTACAGGGAATCAGCCTCAGCGTAAGTGCCGCTTGCGCCAGTAGTTCTCATACAATAGGGTTAGGCATGGCTCTTATCAAACAAGGCTGGCAAGACATAATCGTATGTGGGGGCGCACAAGAAGTCAACACCTTCAGCATGGCCAGTTTTGATGCCATCGGTGCTTTCTCAAAACGTGTGGATGATCCGACAAAAGCCTGTCGCCCATTCGACAAGAACCGAGATGGTCTGGTTCCCAGTGGAGGTGCTGCCACTGTCATCCTAGAAGAATATGAACATGCAATGAGGCGAAAGGCTCCGATCTACGGTGAGATAATAGGCTATGGTTTTTCCTCCAGTGGTGGTTCATTGGCCACTCCATCATACGATGGATATAAAAAAGCTATTCAAAACGCACTACATAATGCAGGTATTGCTGCATCCGACATTGATTATGTTAATGCACATGCCACCTCAACGATTCTCGGCGATGCGGCCGAAGCTAAGGTTATCCATGATCTTTTAGGTGACGTGCCCGTCAGTTCCACGAAATCCATGACCGGACATGAGTGTTGGATGGCAGGTGCCAGTGAAATCATCTATTCTCTTTTGATGATGAACAATCAATTCATCGCCCCTAACATCAACTTTGAAGAAGGTGATGAAGAGACAGCCTCTATCAACCTTATCACCCAGCCAACCGAGAAAAAAATCGACACCTTCCTTTCCAACTCATTTGGTTTCGGAGGAACAAACAGTTGTCTTATTGTCAGAAAAATCTAATTTCCATTTGTTTTTCATCTATTTATATTTATTTTTACAAAAAAGATTTTCGATAACAATAAACGTAACAAAATGGACATAACAGAAATCAAAAAAATTATCAATGATTTTCTTTCGGACGAATTTGAAATAGAGGAAGAGCAACTCAAAGAGACAGCTAAACTGAAAGATGATCTCAAAATCGACAGCCTAGATTTTGTGGACATTGCAGTGGAGGTGGAAAAACAATTCAAGTTTAAGATCACAGCCAACGAAATGAGTTCCATTCAAACATTAGGGGAATTCTATTCATTCATATCCAATCGTTTATCTGCTGCCTCAAAGGAATAACGCATGGAGACGAAAGAGAAGAAATGGGAAGGTAAAACTGGAGGAGGACAATTCGGGCAAAAGTTTCTGCTTCATTTCCTTAAACGTGTACCGGTTCGTTTTTTGTATCCAATACTCTATTTAGTCATCCCTTTTTACCTTATTTTCGCATCAAAAGGACGGAATGCAGCTTATCACTATTTTCGTGAGAAGCAACACTTCTCCGCCCTCAAGTCCGCATGGTGTACGTTTCGAAATCATATATTATTCGGTGAAGTTGTGCTAGACAAGTTTGCTCTACTGGCTGGCAACAAGAAGCAATTCGACATTGATATTGATGCGGATGAGGTCATTCACCACCAAATGAAACAAGAAAAAGGATTTATCATCGCAAGCGCACATGTGGGGAATCTCGAGCTGGCAGGCTTGTGCATACCTCATGCTGAGAAGAAAATCAACACCATCATATTTGGAGGCGAACGAGCTGATTTTCAGAAGAAACGGGACGAAGCCTTTGATGAAGTAAACATCAATCTGATTCCTGTCAAACAAGATATGTCTCATCTCTTTATCATAAAAGAAGCCCTAGACAATGGTGAGATCGTGGTTATTCCGTGCGATCGTATGTTTGGAAGCACCAAAAACACCATCTGTCAGCTATTAGGCGAAGAGGCAGAGCTCCCCATCGGTCCATTCCGGTTGGCGGCTCAATTGGATGTTCCCATGTACACGTTATTCATCATGAAAGAGAAGAATACGCATTACAAGACTTACGAGTGTCGCATCCCTTCTCACGATGAGTTACCTAACTCCACGCAGAAAGCCATCGCCATGGCCTCTGACTACACCCAGATATTAGAAAAGATAATCATAAAATACCCTACTCAATGGTTTAACTTCTTCCCTTATTGGAAAGAATCAAACAACGAAACAGTATGAAATTAAATTCTCCTCAAAAAGAAATGTATGCAAAAGAACGACTGACGGCGATTCAAGCGCAACGTCTGGCTCAAGAGATAGCATTTGGCCCGGTCGTATTTCAAGTTTCTAGATTAATGCTGAAATTTGGCATTCTGCAACTACTGGACAACAACAAAAAAGGATTATCATTCGATGAAATAGCCCAAAACATAGAGATCTCTCGGTACGGATTACAATGCTTGCTGGAATCATCGCTTACCATTGGAACAATCCTATTAAAAGAGGAACGCTATTTTATATCCAAAGCGGGATGGTTCTTATTGAACGATGAGATAGCCCGCATCAATCTTAATTTCAACCATGATGTCAATTACCTTGGATTATTTCACTTAGAAGAGGCAATAAAAGAGGGAAAACCGGAAGGTCTAAAAGTATTTGGCAACTGGCCAACCATCTACGAAGGATTGTCTGAATTACCTAAGGACACGCAAAAAAGCTGGTTCGACTTTGACCACTACTACTCTCTGTGTTCTTTTCAAGAAGCGATGAAGATCATCTTTCATGATGGAAAGATGACATTATTGGATGTTGGAGGGAACACAGGTCGCTTTGCCACGGAATGCGTGACCTTCAAGAAAGATGTGGAAGTTACCATCATGGACCTGCCTCAACAATTAAAACTAATGCGTGAAACGACAAAGGATGTGGCAGGGAACGACCGCATCCATGAGTTGGGCGCTAATCTATTGGATCCGAACGTCTCACTCCCATCCAACTACGATATCATTTGGATGAGTCAGTTCCTCGATTGCTTCAGTGAAGAAGAGGTCATCAGCATACTAAGCAGAGCAGCTCATAGCATGTCGAATCAATCCAAACTATTCATCATGGAGACACTATGGGACAGACAACAATTCGAAACAGCCTCCTACTGTCTTGCCCAGATCAGCATATATTTCACAGCGATGGCCAATGGTAACAGTAAGATGTTCTACTCCCATGATTTGTTCCGTTACATAGAACAAGCTGGATTGAAAATCAGCAAGATCCATGATGGCTTAGGCATGGGACATAGTCTTATCGAATGTACAAAAGCATAACAATTTCAGCATGGAACTACATCCTATTGATTTCTATCTTCCTCAGAAACGACCATTCATCATGGTAGATAAGATCCAATCTGTATCTATCCAGGAGTGTCAGACAGAATTCAATGTGTTAAGTCAAAACATCATGGTACACGACGGTGAGCTGTCTGAATCCGGATTATTGGAAAACATTGCACAGACCTGTGCGACACATATTGGATACATTGAAATCCATATTCGGAATGCACAATACATACGCATTGGCATGGTAGCTCAAATAAAAGCACTGGATATCAAGCGTTATCCAAGGGTCGGTGATTTGGTAATCACGCATGTGACAGAGAAAGAGAACTATGGAGATGTATCAATCTATGATGCAACCATGACGATTGGTGAAGAAGAAATTGCGGCTGGCGAATTTCGAGTAATACTAACGGATAAAATAAACTAACATCTATGATATACGTAATCAGCGACAACATCATTTCTCCTCTAGGCTACACCACCGAAGAAAATCTTTCTTCCATGAAAGAAGGGAAACTCAAAAGCCAATTGCATCATCATGTTTTTGATTTGCCCGAACCCTACTTTGGTGCATTCCTTGATTGGGACGAGATAGAGAATCGATTTCAAAAGATTGACTCACAGAGGAAGACTCGATATACAAGATTTGAGAAATTAGCTATCTTATCAGCTTATGATGCTATTCAGCTTGCCAACATAGATGCAAAAGCATCTGATGTGTTATTCGTAGTCTCATCCACCAAAGGGAACATTCATCTATTGGAAAATGCCGATGGATACGACAAAAACCGTATCAACATGGGGGTATCTGCCGAGCTGATCGGGCAGTTCTTTCAGAATCCTAATCCCGTGATGGTTGTCAGCAACGCCTGCACCTCTGGTGTGGCAGCTCAGATCTATGCCAAAGAGATGATGGAATTAAAAGGGTACAGATACGCGGTAGTCATCGGTGCCGATATCCTTAGTAAATTTGTCATCTCAGGATTCCAATCATTCAAAGCACTATCCACAGAACGTTGCAAACCTTTTGATGCCAACCGAAAAGGATTAAACATAGGAGAGGCGGCCGCCACAATGGTGTTGGAACAAAATAACACGATTCCATCAGGGAAATGCGCCATATTAGGAACAGGCAATCGAAACGATGCCAACCATATTTCAGGTCCATCGCGCACAGGCGAAGGATTGTTCAATGCCATCACAGCTGCTATGAATCAGGCGAAGACGAGAGACTACAAACTAGCCTTCATCAGTGCCCATGGAACAGCCACCCCTTATAATGACGACATGGAATCATGGGCCATCAGCAGAAGTCAACTCAGCGACATATATACAAATAGCCTAAAAGGATATTTCGGACATACATTAGGGGCTGCAGGAATCCTCGAATGTATCATCTCATGTCATGAATTAAAGATGAAACATCTCTTTCCCACAATAGGACATGAAATCAAAGGAGTGGTCAAGGAGATGACAGTAAACACCTCATTCCGAGAGATTGAAGGAGATGCGTTCTTAAAAATCATATCAGGATTTGGAGGCAGCAATGCTGCAATTATTTACGGACTAATATAAACAACCATGAATACTCGACCTCTATATAAGTTTATACTACTGTTTTCCCTCTTTCTATGCTACAGCTGCTCTGATGGAAAGAAGAAAGGGGACGAGGTGATGATTTCTCAAATCGTCAACTGTGCCAAACTAAACACGGTTCAGTACAACGTTCACAAACTGCTTACCTACGAAGACCTTCATGCAATCGAAGGTTCGATCTTCTCAGAAAAGATATCCATTCCCATACCAGGCGAACGGAAACTGATTGTCCCTATTGATGCTACAATCAAAGCATATATCGATTTCTCCTCATTCAATTCAAGCAACATAGATATACAGGGGGAGCAACTAAAGATTACATTACCCAATCCGCAGATTGTACTCTCTTCTTCCAAAATCGATTATAAGAACGAGAAACAATATTTGTCGTGGAACCGTTCCAGATTCACCTCCGAGGAAATAGAGAAATTCACGGCACAAGGCAGAGCCAGCATATTAGCCAGCATGGTCAACAGCGACATCTTAGACAGAAGTCGAATATCAGCCTATAAAACATTGCTCCCAATTTTGACGGCAGCAGGATACAAGCAAGAAAATATCACGATCTCATTCACCGATGAAATCGAACAAAATATTCACAATAAAGATATATTACAAAAACTGATCCTAATAGAAAACGAATAGAGTCATGGCTATCTTAAAAAAGAAAACATCCTCACGAAAGAGTACATCGAAAGGGAAAGAATATATCACAGACGAAATGATTAGAAGTCCGTGGCTATGGATCATCCTTGCGGTGGGGCTCGCTATCTATTTTATATTTCTGCGTGATTCCGATCAATCTGATGACAAAGCAAAGATTGATCCTACAACAGATTGCATCACCTCTATCAAAGAAATTGAAGAGTGGGAATTCTTAACGCTTCATCTAGAGGAGCTGGTTGACACCTTCGTTTCAAAGAAGCTCTCTGAAAGTCAGTCGGCAAAAATATTCAGCGGCACAGCACATCTAGGCATCAACACAAAAAAAGCCAACAAAAGCTGGATTGTGCTCACCGATACCAAAGCAACCATAACGCTTCCGCCCATCGAGCTTCTAGACAAAGAGATCATCGATGACACACGGACGAGGACATTCTACGAGAAGGGATCGATCAGTGCCACTGTAAAAGAGAAGATGTATCAGAACGCGAAAAAAAGATTAAAAGCGAAAGCATTACAAAAGGAGAACATAAAAATGGCTGAGGAGAATGCGAAGGAGACGTTCAAGAGTCTATTCACCGCATTAGGCTATAAAACAGTAAAGGTAACATTTAAGAAATAGGCAATATGAAAAACGATGAACTATACATCCAACGTGCCATACGGATCACGTCAACCGAAGTGTTCGTCAACGGCACCCCTTTGGCAATCAACCAAGAGGAGAATAGTACATGGTTAACATGTATATACCGGACATTAGGCATACAATATCCGAAGTTTTTCAAAATGGACAATCTCTGCAAAGCAGGATTTCTTGCCACAGAACTTATCTTTAAAGAAACGGGGATTCATCCGGAAGAAGAGAAAAGAGACTGGTCGGTTCTTTTGTTCAACAGATCCTCTTCTTTGGACAATGATCAGCTCTATCAAGAGACAATCAATGATCCCAATAATTACTTCCCTAGTCCTTCCGTGTTTGTATATACACTATCCAACATCGTGACTGGAGAGATTGCCATACGCAACAAGATCATGGGAGAGTCCTGTTCCTATATCATGGAAAAGTTTGATGCGGATGTTCTAATAGAGAACGCTTCCATCGGACTTTCGAAGGAGAAAGGAATCAATCATCTCCTCATCGGATGGGTTGAATATTTAAACGACCAATGTGATGTCCTTTTATTCCTAGTCGATCGAGAGTCTGACGGGGCTCTTACTTCATGGAATAAAACAAACATAGAAAAATATTTTTTTATACCTTTGCAACCGCATAAATAATCAACGACATGGATAAAACATTAGTACAAGAATTAAAAGAAGAAATAATAGAGGTACTCAACTTAGAGGAAATGAAGCCAGAAGACATCGATGCTAGTGCACCTCTTTTCGGAGAAGGGTTAGGATTAGATTCTATCGATGCTTTGGAATTGATCGTCTTGATGGAAAAGAACTACGGTATTAAACTTAAAAATGCCAGCGAGGGAAAAGAAATCTTTAAATCCATTGAGATCATGGCAGATTACATTTCAAAAAACAGAACGAAATAAGTCTTGATGGCAGAAAAGATTGTAGTCACAGGTTTCGGCATCATCTCCAGCCTAGGCATCGGAGTTGGCAAAACGAAAGAGGCTCTGTTAAAAGAAGAGAGATCCATCGGTAAGGTGCTTCATTTACAGACAGAACACACAGATATTCCATGTGGAGAAGTCAAAGAAAGTGATGACGAGCTTCGTAAGCATTTGGGTATCGATGGTGATTATATTGTCACAAGAACACCGTTACTAGCCATGACTGCATTAAAAGAGGCACTACAGACATCCGGTATAACCGACAGTAGCAACACAGCCTTTATCAATGGCACAACCGTCGGCGGCATGGAGAAAAGTGAACTCTACTACAATGAGTTTTTCAATGGCAAACATACCGAATACATCACTGCTCACGATTGCGGTGCCGGAACAGAACAAGTGGGACAACTGTTTGGACACTTTTCGTTCATGACTACCATATCAACCGCCTGTTCATCTGCTGCCAATTCCATCATCTTAGGAGCAGATCTCATCAAAGCAGGGAAAGTAGAGGCCGCCATCGTCGGTGGAACTGAATCGCTGAGTAAATTTCACCTCAACGGATTCAATTCTCTTATGATTCTTGAGCATGAAGCTTGTCGCCCATTTGACAAGGATAATCATGGCCTCAACCTAGGAGAAGGAGCCGCATTTCTTGTCATCGAGAAAGAATCCAATGCAAAGAAAAGAGGAGCTCACATCCTTTGTGAACTCGCTGGATACGCAAATACATGTGACGCATTTCATCAAACAGCCACATCTGCAGAAAGCACTGGGGCTTACCTTGCCATGTCAAAAGCATTACAAAACGCAGGACTGAAGGCATCCGATATTGATTATATCAATGCGCATGGAACAGGGACAGAAGACAATGACCTCCACGAAAGCATAGCACTCAAAAGAATATTTGGAGAGAACATGCCTCCATTTTCTTCCACCAAGTCATACACAGGGCACACTACCAGTGCTGCAGGGGCTGTAGAGTCTGTTATCTCTATCATTGCCCTTCTAAACAATTTCATGCCAGCAAACATTGGGTTCACCGAACCTATAGCAGAAACAGGACTGAAACCGATTGTTCACACGACAAAGAAACAGTTAAACACAATAATGACCAACTCCTTTGGTTTCGGAGGCAATGATTCATCTTGTATTTTCTCAAAATATCAGGTCTCATGAGCATATACATAGAAAAAATAACGCAAATCTCCATCCAATCTCCTCTTACCGACGAGTGGATGAGAACTCCTATATATCCAACTCAAAGACATTGCCGATTCATTTGTCCCGACTTCAAACAATTCCTCTCTCCTGCCACATCCAGACGTATGGGAACATTACTAAAATGTGCGCTTACATCGGCTTTTGGCTGTGTAAAGGAAGAGCAAAGATCCCAATTAGACGGTATATTCACCGGATCAGGATTAGGCTGCATTGAGAACACAGAGAAGTTCCTGACTTCAATGTTAGAAAACAATGAACAAAGCCTCTCTCCTACCAATTTCATACAATCCACGCACAACACCATTGGTTCTCAAATAGCCATTGCCTTTCAGTGCCATGGATACAACATCACATTCTCTCACAGAGGCCTTTCTTTTGATAGCGCCTTGATGAATGCGCTCCTGAAATTTAAGCTAAACGAAGTCCATTCTGTTTTAGTAAACGCATCAGACGAGATGTCAGATGCCTACTTTAAACTATTTGACCATACAGGATACTGGAAAAAAAGTATCTGTACAACAGACGATGTCAAGCATGCTAACTCCGCCGGAAGTTTCGCTGGTGAAAACAGTGTTAGCATCCTACTCACCGATAAAAAGACGGAAGACACCTTATGCGAGATAGGCGACATTGAACTACTCCATACTCCTTCTGACAAGGAGCTGATCGAGAGGGCAACCCGTTTTCTTGCCTCTTATCAATTAACATTAAGCGACATAGACACTGTAGTCCTTGGTCATAATGGGGACATTGAAAATGATGAAGAGTATAACAGAATAAGCAATCTTCTTGTGCCTCATGCACAAAAGGTCATCTATAAGCATCTCTTCGGAGAATCATTCACCATGTCGGCAATAGGTGTTTATGTTGGAGCCACCTGCCTCCACCAGCAACAGATCCCTACACATCTCCTATTGCAAGAGGATTCAACAGAGAATCACAAGCCAACCAATATATTAGTTGTCAACCACTTTAAGAAAATAGATTATTCCATCACACTTCTACGATCATGCTGAGATTATTAGTATTGTCCATCATTCAATCTTTTTGTCTTGCTAGCGGACAGTTCTGTTTAAAGCAAGCCCTACAAAAAGCTGGAACATTCACATGGTCCTGGAGTTTCTTTGTGGCACAACTCACCAACTGGTGGTTTCTAGCCGTCGGCATCTGCATGGGAGGGGCAACGGTTCTATGGATGTACATCTTAAAACATTATCCATTGTCATCGGCCTATCCGCTCACTTGTCTCAGCTACGTATTCGGTATGCTATTAGGAATGCTTTTCCTACATGAAAGCATCCCATCTACCCGATGGATTGGCGTATTTCTTATTCTATTAGGAGCTTACTTTATTATAAAATAAGAAGATGAGAGCAGCAAATTATTTCCAACTCAAACAATGTCAAGAGCACTTCGAAATACACTTCGACAATAAGCATGTTCTGTTTGAAGCTCATTTCCCATCGCTTCCTATTGTGCCTGGCTCCTGCATAACAGAAATAACACGTGTTGCGCTAGAAACAAAACTATCAAACAACTATAGAATCCGTAAAATAACTTCAGTAAAATTCATTAAACCCATACATCCGGAAAATTCCGATGATGTACAACTCCACTTCTTGTCTATCAATGAATCGGAGTCTGGAACAATCGTAAAATCAGTTATAAAAGACAATAACACGATTTATTGCAAATCAGACATCGTTTTCACAAGGATGTCATAAACCAACCAATACCGATGGAGCCAATAGTTATCAAAGAATACTTAGATACGAACAAAATTGCGCTATTAATTCCTACATACAACAATGATCAAACGTTAGAGCATATCATTTCAGAGGCGCAAAACTACACTTCCCTCCTCCTTGTCGTGGATGATGGTTCCACCGACCATACAAAAGAAATTTTATCCCGATGGAAGGGGAAAATTCATATCATATCATACCAACAAAACCAAGGAAAAGGAAATGCGTTGAAAGAGGGTTTTCTCTATGCAAAAACGCAAGGGTGGAACTCCATCATCACACTCGATTCTGATGGACAGCATAAGCTATCCGATCTGCCTCTCTTTATTGAGGCTCACCAAAAGAACCAAGATGCGTTCCTGATTGGAAGTCGGTCGTTTGACAATGCTAACATGCCTGGTGCTAATACGTTTGCCAACCGTTTTTCCAACTTCTGGTTTACGTTGCAAACCGCACACAAGCTACCCGATACGCAGACAGGCTATCGCCTCTATCCACTGAAGGAGATGAAATACATGACTCCCTTCAACAAACGTTACGAAGCTGAATTAGAACTACTGGTACGTTGTGCATGGAGACTGATCCCGATGGTCAGCCTAAACATCAATGTCTATTATCCGCCCAAAGGAGAAAGAGTATCACACTTCCGACCAGGGAAAGACTTCTTAAGAATAAGCATCTTAAACACGGTTCTCTGTCTTTTGGCTATACTCTATGGATATCCATCCATGCTGATACGAATGCTTTACAAAAAAATTAAAAACTGCATGAAATGAAACAAAGAATCCTTTCCCTATATAAACATTTTGAACGGAATCCAAAGCAACTCTACTGGTTGCTCGCAGGTGTCATTCTGTTCTTCACACTCTGTTTGTCTCATCTTCAGTTCTCAGAAAACATCAACGATTTTCTGCCACAAAGTGAAAAAGCACAAAAGATATCCGAGGCTTACCAACACATCGACACAGGAAACAAGATTCTTGTTACCCTATCCTGCACCGACACGTTCCCAGGCTTTCGCGATAGTCTGACACAACTTGCTGAGACGTTCCAATCTGAACTGAAGAAGAATGATACCCGCAATCTGACCAGCGATCTGTTTTATAAAATATCAGATTCTGACATAGCAGAATTAACCGATTTCATCCTGGAAAATCTCCCCTACTTCATGAGTTCGGAAGATTACAAGAGATTGGATTCTCTTATGATCGACGAATCAAAAATACGTCAGGAACTACAATGGAATCAAAACATGTTGTATTCTCCAACGGGTTCTTTCTTTCAGAATATAATTCTAAAGGATCCGCTACATATCTCCAACTCGATCCTCAAAAAGCTGAAAGACTCTTACCAAGAGAATACATTTCAGCAATACAATAGCTACATCTTCAATAAGACGAAGGATAAACTACTTATCACATTATCCAGCGAAACACCTGCAAGCGAGACCAACCTCAACAAAGAATGGATTAAAATCATCGATAAAACCGCACAAAACAGCATCAAGGGGAAAGAGAATCTATACCAAATCAAACACATTGGTGCATGCGAGATATCCATCAGCAATGCACAACAGATCAAGAACGACACCCTCGTTTCATCCATCATCGCCCTTCTAGGTATATGCGTTCTTCTCTTTTTCTTTTACAAAGACATACGTGCGATTGGTCTCATCTTGTTCTCCATCCTCTTCGGAACGCTATTTGCACTTGGTTTCCTTGCCTTATTCAAAGACTCCATATCAATCATTGCAATAGGAATTGGTTCTGTCATTGTGGGCATTGCAGTTAACTATCCGCTCCATTTCCTGGCACATCTAAAAGAGTGTTCCAACCGTGAAGAGACCATACGAGAGATCACATCTCCACTCATCGTTGGCAACATCACTACCGTAGGTGCATTCTTAAGCATTCTTTTCATTCGCTCACAGGCCATGAGAGACATGGGATTATTCTCAGCGCTCCTATTGATCGGCACAATCCTATTTGTCTTACTCTTCTTACCTCATCTCTTTAAAAACAAGCTATTCAAAGCGCAGCAGAGTCATCAACTGATGTTTGGTAAGATCGTCAACGTAGAGTGGGAGAAGAAAAGATGGTTGGTATGGGGAATTATCCTATTAACCATTCCTCTCTATTACTTCAGCACAAAAACTGAGTTTGAGACCGATTTGCACAAGATCAATTTCATGACCGACTCACAAAAAGAGGAGTTATCCATGCTAATTGATGAGACGGAAAACAATCATGCCAAGATGTATTGTGTCTGCGACGGAAAGAACCTAGACGAAGCATTAGCACATCTCACAAAACTACAAAAGGAGACCACCGAGCTGAAGAAGAAAGGATTGATCATTCGGGAATCCGGCGTCGGATGTTTCGCCACCACCATGCAATCCAGAGCCGACCATATACAAAAATGGAATGAGTACTGGGAGCAGAACAAAGAGATCATGTCCAAGCTAATCGTAAAAGAAGGCGAAGCGATCGGTTTCAATTACAGTATTTTCTCCCATTTTATCGATAAAATCAGTCAGCCAATGCTTGTTGATGACGAGAAACATTTTCAACCCATTCAAAAAGCGCTCACCAACCTATACATATATGAAGACTCATGCAAGGCACTTGTGTACACGGTATTAGAATGTGAAAAAGAGAAGGTGTTTCAACTAGAAAAACAACTCAACAAAATCACCCCCAACATCTATACCATCAACACGCAATCCTACTTTCAGCATATGATAGAAACCCTCTCTCAAGATTTCAACCATGTGCTCTTCATTTGCGCTTTCATCGTATTTTTATTCCTTACACTCTCATTCGGAAGAGTTGAATTAAGCCTATTAGCCTTCTTGCCATTAACATTTGGATGGATATGGATCTTAGGCATCATGAACCTATGCGACATCCGTTTCAACATTGTCAATATCATCCTATCCACATTCATCTTCGGACAGGGAGATGACTATACAATATTCGTGACAGAAGGACTCATGTACGAATACACGCACAAGAAGAAAGTGCTTGCCTCATATAAAAACTCTGTCTTTCTATCCGCCTGTATCATGTTTATCGGTATAGGGGCACTCATCGTAGCGAAACATCCTGCGATGAAGTCATTAGCAGAACTAACGATCGTCGGTATGTTCTGTGTCATCTTGATGGCATATCTCTTTCCTCCGCTCATCTACAAATGGCTCACCACACACAAGGGAGAAGCACGTCTTATGCCTATCACGCTAAGGAACTTAGGATCAACCATCGTCAGTTTCATCGTATTCCTGGTCGGTAGTCTTATCATCTCCATCATAGGATTTTTCCTTCTTACCATTCGCAAGAAGAGTGATAAGAACAAACTCAAGTATCACACAATCCTCTGCAACACCCTCCGTCGGATGGCGAAACTGATACCCAACATCAAACACTCTATCATCAATGAATCCAATCACAACTTTGATGAACCATCCATTCTCATCTGCAATCATCAATCGCATATAGATTTAATGTACACACTGATGCTACACCCTAAGATCATCTGTTTAACCAATCAATGGGTGTGGAACTGTCCTTTCTACGGAAGAATCATACGATATGCTGATTTCTTCCCTGTCAGCGAAGGCATAGAGAAGAGTGTAGAGACATTAAGATCGGTCATTCAGAAAGGCTACTCGATTCTCATATTCCCAGAAGGCACTCGTTCCGAAGACTGCTCAATTCTGAGATTCCATCAAGGTGCCTTTTATCTAGCACAAAAATTCAATCTGAACATTGTGCCTATTGTTATTCATGGTGTCGGACATGTTTTCCCTAAACAAGAATTCATCCTTCGAAAAGGCCGCGTGGATGTGAAAATATTACCAGAGGTGAACTCTGACCATCCGTTAAGAACAAATATAGACATCAAATCAACCGCACAGGCATTTCGCAAATACTATCAAGAAGAATACAAAAAGATGTGTGATGAGATTGAAACAGTCGATTACTTCAAAGATCTGGTCTATCACAACTATATCTACAAGGGAGCCAGCATAGCGAAAGAAGCCCGTAAGAAAATCTTCTCTTCTGCCGCAAATGAATTCGTCAGCAAACTTCCTGACCATGGTGAATACACACTTAAAGAGTGTGGACAAGGAGAGTATGCCTTACTTGCAGCACTGGTCAAGAAAGATCTGCACATAACGGCAACAGAATCAGACAAAGAGAAACTCTCCATCGCCCAAAATTGTATTTCAGTGCCGAAGAACTTGGAATATAAATAAACGGAGATTGTCAAACAACAATCATTCAACATCCCCACAAAATGATTTCATAGCACCCATCTATATAAAAAAAATCATTATATTCGCACAATTAAACATTTATAGATGAAACGCAATAAGAATTTAATAGTACTTTTTTTATTTACATGGTTACTAGGCTCTCTTCACGCTTCCGATTATACTGTCATAAAGCTATGGGATGAACCTGTCAATGCGAAAGAGAAGCGTCCTGAACTACGTGTATTCTTTCCCAACGACAGCATTAAGCGAAGCAAAACCTGCATTCTGATCTGTCCAGGAGGCAGTTATCATCACCTAGGACTCACCAACGAAGGATCGGAAGTGGCAGAGTATTTCAACCAATGGGGAGTCATCGCTGTTGTCTTACGTTACCGAGTAGCCATGCGTGGCAACCATCACCCTGCTATGATTGAAGACTTCCAACGAGGCATGCAGATCATACAAGAAAAAGCAAAAGAGTGGAACATCGAGAACATCGGCTGCATCGGTTTCTCGGCAGGCGGACACTTAGTTTCCATGGGCGGTGCATTCCATAAAGAAAACTATCTTAACGCAAGAAACATCGACACGAAAGGGATCAATCTAAGACCTGATTTCGTCTGCCCAATCTATCCGGTGGTATCCATGCAGGATAGCATCGTCCACGAAAAATCAAGAGAAAATCTTTTAACAAAGAACTACACGCTTTCGGATATAACTAAATTTTCCATAGAGCAACAGATACCAGAAGATATGCCACCCGTATTCTTGCTAGCATGCAAAGACGATGATGTGGTCAACTATAAAAACAGTGAAGTACTGTATCGCGCCCTCAAACAGAAGAATATTCCGTGTGAGTATCATCTTATGGAACACGGAGGACATGGCTTTGGTGTCATTCGCACACGCAGTGAGGAGACTAAAGACTGGGGTGCATTACTAAAGAAATGGCTGATAGATAATCAATTACTGAAACATTAAAGATATGAACAAATTTGAACCAGCAATCGAGTTTCAACCTAGAAATATCATAAAAACTTTTCAAGAAGAGAAACTGGCACAAGCTTTAGAATATTTAAATGCCAAATCGAACTTCTACAAAAGAATGTTTGAAACACATCATATCGATATTAAAAAGATAAAGACATTAGAAGATCTTCAGGTAGTTCCCTTCACAACGAAAGAAGACTTACAACGCTACAACAAGGATTTCTTCTGCGTAGAACCTTCCGAGATACGCGATTATATCACCACATCAGGTACATTAAGCGACCCGACCACCTTTGCCATGACAGAGAACGACTTAGTTCGTTTAGCCTACAATGAGGCCATTTCTTTCACAGGTGCAGGAGGCCATCCTGGTGAAGTGTATCAACTGATGACCACCATCGACAAACGATTCATGGCAGGCTATGCCTATTGTCTCGGCATCCGCATGATGGGTGCAGGATTGATTCGTGTCGGCAACGGAATACCTGAGCTACAATGGGACACCATTCAACGCATCAAACCAGATGCAATCATCTGCGTTCCTTCTTTCATTTTACGAATCATTCGTTACGCAGAAGAACATGGCATCGACTACAGAAACTCCAGCATAAAGAAAGCTGTCTGCATCGGAGAGAATCTTAGAAACGATGACTTCTCACTCAACCTATTAGGCAGTAAGATCAAAGAGAAATGGGACATTGAGCTCTACTCCACCTACGCCTCCACAGAGATGAGCACCTCTTTCTGTGAATGTTCAGCAGGGAAAGGAGGACATCACCATCCAGAACTCATCATCTGCGAACTAATTGACGAAAACGATAACCCAGTCAAGGAAGGAGAGATTGGCGAACTCACCATCACCACACTTGGAGTAGAAGGCATGCCGCTACTACGTTTCAGAACAGGAGATGTTGCCCGATTCCACTACGAACCATGCAGCTGTGGCAGAACCACCATGAGGATAAGCCCTATCATCGGTCGAAAGAAACAGATGATCAAATTCAAAGGCACAACACTATATCCTGCCTCTGTCTTCGATGTGCTAGATAATACCGATTACGTAGAAAACTACTATATTGAAGTGACTTCCAATGAGATAGGAATGGATCATCTAACTGCCTATATCGGAGTCAAAGAACCTAAGACGGAGATGATCAAAGAACTGAAAGATCGTTTCAGAGCTAAACTGAGAGTCGCACCCGACATCCAATTCAAAACAATCGATGAGATTCAGAAAATTGTTTTGCCTGAGATCAAACGCAAACCGACTAAATTCATAGACAACAGGAAATAACAATGATGGAGATGACTTACAATTTTGAACAAACCCGTCCCTATACAGACGCTGAGGTTCCCTATGCTATCCATGAAATATTGCATGACAACTTCTTTCCAATTGTCGTCAACTATTTACAACCAGGAGCCGATATGGAACAGATCCGTCATAATCTATCTGAAATTCGTACCATAAAAGAGTTTCAGGAGAAGATTATGCATAAAGCCATAAGAGCCATCCTGACAAAATCAAGCACGGGACTCACATTCAACGGATTAGAAGAAATTGATAACCAGCATCGACATATATTCATTGCCAATCACCGCGACATCGTATTGGATGCCGCCATTCTTGATGTATTATTGACAGAACACAACATCGACACCT
This sequence comes from Paludibacteraceae bacterium, assembly GCA_045113275.1. Taxonomy (GTDB): domain Bacteria; phylum Bacteroidota; class Bacteroidia; order Bacteroidales; family Paludibacteraceae; genus UBA1181. Next base: position 1,017 of record JBGUIU010000300.1, on the reverse strand, counting down.
GTCAAATCACCTTCGGAAGCAACTTAATGAAGGGAGATCTTGTCATCAATGTTGGGAAGCTAAATAAAATGTTTCGGATCGTACGAGGAGGCAATATCAAAGATTTTTACAAGAACTCATTAGAAGTGTCAGCCTACATGCGACATGTCATAAAAGATCTTCACGAATCAGTATGGATTGCACAACGAAACGGACGAACAAAAGACGGTAAAGACAAAACCGAGTTAGGTGTCCTGAAGATGCTATCGTTAAGCAGCAACCTGAGCTTTGTTGATAATCTTGACGAACTCAGTCTCACCCCTATCTCCATATCCTACGAATATGAGCCATGTGATTTCCTAAAGACCGCAGAACTCTACATCTCCCGTCTGGAAAAATACATCAAAGGAGAAAATGAAGACCTCAACAGTATCATCACCGGCATCAAACAGAAAAAGGGGAAGATACATCTTTCCGTATGCAAACCTATCACACGAGAGGAACTTGAATTGTGCAATCAGAAAGAGAAAAACGAGAAGTTCGAAATGCTGGGAGAAATCATTGATCAAAGAATCAACCAAGGAAGAAAGATTTACAACACCAACTACATTGCATACGATCTTTTGACACAAAGCAATCAATATGCCCATCTATATTCAGCCGAAGAGAAAGACAACTTCACACAATACATGAAGAAAGGATTGGCCGCATTAGAACTAAAAGCAGACGAAGCAGAGTTAGAAAAGATCTTTCTTTCCATCTATGCCAATTGCCTGAGATAGAGAAAGTGAAAAGCTAACGAACGGACAATTTCGAAATAACCTCGTCGTAGTTTTCTCGTTTATGAGGGAAATTACACCCGCTACAATCCTTTATACCAGAAGGTAAGATTCTAAAATTCCCTCCACAATGGTCATGTTGATTATATAAAGGGCAAAAACAAAACAAACAATTAAAATCATCCACCTTGTCTGTTTTATGACAAGGGAAATATTCACATTCCTTATTCTGAAAAAATTTATACGACATAGAAAAAAT
>JBGUIU010000299.1:0-3139 GCA_045113275.1 Paludibacteraceae bacterium | reverse complement strand
TAAAAATTTGAATGTTATGGCTGGATTATTTATAATGTTTGTAATGGCAGTGGCCCTCAGCGGCCTGGTAAACGACTACCTTCAGTCGGTCTCTGATTCCGACGACTCAGAGCCCACACCCGTCATCGTCTTCACTCCCGACGACGACAACACCGATTGGCAGAAAGACGGCGAATAAAAAAGTGTCGTGAGGAATAACATTTTAGTCATTTGCCTACATAAGGATAAAAGAGTGTTTAATTCTAAATAGATTATTGTATGATAGACGAAAACAAAAAGAGTGCTTTTACAGAAAGCGAAGAAGGCGGATTTGAGCTTTCTCAAGAGATGCAGGAGATGTTTGAAAAAGTAGCTAAGCAAAATCAAGCTCAGTTCAGAATATGCAAGACGATGCTGGCTGGATTTAAGAAAACAGGTGAAACAGACCTATCTTATATGGATACCTATATGGACAACCTGTATGATTTCATGGATCAAGAAAGCAATACGGAAGAGTTATATCTGGATTATATCGCCCACATTGCGACTTTCGATCCTGAAGAAGCAGCGGAACGCAGGGATTATCTTGAAAATTTTCTTTGCTACAAAACAGAGGTTGCCTACGCTGCAGCTTACGTAGCCAAAGAGATTTGTCGATTTCAGAAAGGAGCAGATGGTGATGATTTCTTTAAAAAGAATTGTTTGCGCGTAGGTAGTCGCGGTCTTGATTGGAAAATTATGACCGTTGGATTTCTATATCATATTGTTGAGGATCTGGATTATGATGCATCAAAACTAATAAGGATGACCAGAAATAAACTGGAAGAATGGTTGTCAGATCCTTCTGATAATTCCTGGAGATATGATATTGATGATGAACTTATGGTGTTTGCCGGCGTCGTATGTCACAAACCAACAGATGCAGAGTGGAAAGAGCTTGAAGAGGCTCTCTGTATCCTGAATGAGAAAACAGCTGTTGATAAGCCATCTTATTTAGCCCGTTTCAAAAATAAGTATCTCCCCATCAAGGTAAAGATTGACGACCTCAATGGTCAGCCATCCCGTGAAGAAGAACGCCTTCAGTTCTTTCAGATGCTTTGGGATTATGCTGACCAGAGAGAAAAAAGTTAGGTAGTTTAATGGGATAATTGATGATTGGTTTAAGAAAATAATAAAAATGTGTAATTTCTCTTTTATATCTCGTTATTCTCAGAAATAATTCATAAATTTGCAAACAAATAGTCAAATAGGAATGAATCAAGATATACACAAACTTGTAGAACGATACGAGGCTGACAGGTGTATCAACAACGGAAACATTGGATGGATAGATAGTCGCGAACGAACTTTCAAAGAAGTGTTCCCCAAACAAAAATGAAGAAAGACGAAATGATAGAGAATGAGAACGAACCGCGAATCGTGAAGTCACATGACGTAACTTTGGATGCGGAATATGCAGAATGGATAGCTGAGGTGAAACATCGCTATCGCTCGGCTCAGGTGAAAGCTGCCGTGAGGGTGAATAGTGAGAAACTACTGTTCAACTGGCAATTGGGACGTGACCTTGTGATGAAAAAAGCAGAGGAGCGTTGGGGCAGTGGTGTGGTAGAACAGGTAAGCCTGGATTTGAAGCGTGAGTTCCCCAATGAAGATGGCTTCTCTACATCCAATCTATGGTATATGAAAAAGTGGTATCTGTTCTATTCTAACGATGCTGATACCGAAAAACTCCAACGACTTGTTGGAGAATTGCAAGCGTCTATAAATCAGGAGCACATAAAACTCCAACGATCCGTTGGAGAAATTGTGAAACAGCCTGTTTCAGAAATTTGGAATACCACGTCTATTGATTTTCCTCTGCCTTTTGCACTTGTTCCATGGGGGCAGCATATTGAGATTGTTAGCAGAAGTAGAAGTGTAGAAGAAGCACTGTTTTACATAAACCAAGTGATAGCAAATGGCTTAAGCAGGACTGCACTTGTCAACTGCTTTAAGGCTCGTTTGTATGAAACCAAAGGCAAAATAGTAAACAACTTCACTGAACACATGCCCGAGATACAAAGCAAGCTGGTTCAGGAAGTTTTAAAGGAGAACTATGATTTTGGCTTTGCCACGGTAGATCACAAGCCTTACGAAGAGAAAGAGTTGGAAGATGCGCTTACTAGTGACGTTACGAACTTGCTTCTGGAAATGGGCACAGGTTTTGCCTTCATGGGAAGACAAAGAGAAATCATTGTTGGTGGACGCTCAAGGAAGATAGATTTGCTTTTCTACCATGTTCGACTCAGATGCTATATCGCGGCAGAAATCAAAGTAAAACCCTTCGAGCCAGAGTTTGTAGGAAAGCTGAACTTCTACGTCAGTGCTGTTGACGAACTCGTGAAAGCCCCTGATGACAATCCGACTATTGGACTCCTGATATGCTCGGATATGGATAAGACGGAGGTTCAGTGGTCGTTCCGTGGTCTTAGTACTCCTATTGGTGTGGCCACGTATAACAACATTCGTATCAAGGATATGTTGCCCACAAAAGAGCAATTAAGGGAACGAATGCTGCTTCTTCAGAAGGAACTGCGAGCCACCAAGCGTCTGTTGAACAAGAAATAAGAATAGGGGACAGGTGATTAATCGATGTGAAGACTGTTATTGCGCACAAAGTGTCAGCCCCTTTTTGAGAGACTCTTTGTGAGAATGTAGAAATCAGATCAGCGAAAATTACCTGATGAGAAGAAAGCAATTGTGCCATTCGAAATGACACAAATACCAAACGTGCTATTTGCTACAACTCACACAGTCCCCTGTGAGTCAGTACCGCCTTTCCGTAACAACGCAGAGAGCCATAGTTGAATTGTAAGATTGAGATGAACAGCGAGGCGCGAGCAATGAAACAACAGTTAGGAGATAATAAAAAAGAATTAGATAAAATGTCAATAAAGCAGAGAAAATGTCGTATAGAGTGTGGCTAAATGGTGAATTTTTGAGGTTATCCACACGATATATCATAAAACCATGCTATTTCCCCAAAATCTGTTAATTTTTCGTCTGAATTCTTAATTGGAGTTAATGATTTGGAGGGTGTCCTGAGTTTTGGGACACCCCCTTGTTTATCTTTGCAGCCGATAACATGATTGTCGAACTTAAAAATTTGAATGTTATGGCT
>JBGUIU010000298.1:0-4356 GCA_045113275.1 Paludibacteraceae bacterium | reverse complement strand
CTTCACATTACTGCAATATTTTAATTTTCTCAAAAACAAACCCATAGGACAAGTTAAATATGCATTATTCTAATTCATCCAACAGGTCTCTAATATAAAAATTAGAGGTAATGATGGAATAGTAAGAACCCTTCCACCTGTGGAAATGAAAAAATAAGGGACAGCAATGATAGTTACTTTTTTATGTTAGGATGAAGAGCCACATAGAAGAGAACATTGCAAAGAATAAGAACCACCCATGTTGCGAAAAATATGTACTTTTGCATAATCGGAAGTGAAAAAAATCAAAGCGTAAGCTAAAAAGTATGGGACAGAAGATACAAAAGACAAACGCTGCTCGTTTGTTGGACAGTAAAAAAATACCTTATGAGTTAGTTCCTTATGAGGTGGATGAGAATGATTTGAGTGCCATTCATGTGGCCGCCCAGTTGAATGAACCATTGGAACTTGTTTTTAAAACGTTGGTGCTTCGTGGAGATAAAACAGGAATCTTTGTTTGTGTTATCCCTGGAGCAGAAGAGGTGGATTTGAAAAAAGCAGCGAAGGTTTCAGGAAATAAGAATTGTGCTTTGATAGCTATGAAAGAGCTATTGGGACTGACGGGCTATATACGAGGCGGTTGCTCTCCTTTGGGAATGAAGAAGAACTATCCGACATACATCCATAGTACGGCTCCTACGTTTGATTTTATTTATATCAGTGCGGGACAAAGAGGATTGCAGCTGAAGATCAATCCACAGCAGTTGGTGGATTTCTGTGCCATCTCAGTCGCAGATTTGATTCTGTGATTGATTGGTTATTTATCGTAAACGGATTTGTTAAAATGTTTTTGCTTCGCGTTGAGTCGCTAGGAAAGTGTCAACGTGACGTACTCTTTTTTGTTCGAAGATCTCTTCGATGGTGATCATCAATCCAGTTTCAATGACTTCACCAAATTCGTCGTTGATACATGACCCAAAGGTCTTCATGGTTGGAGAAAGAGACATATAAGCGTTGATGAGCGGAGGGATATTGTGTCCCGTCTTCTTTACATAGCTCTTAAGAATAGTATAATCTTCTTTGAAAGAATCACCCGTTAAGATCTTCTCAAACTCGTTGCATGCCTTCTCGCAGTCGAAAGGGTGACGAGGATACACAAGATTCTCTTTGTCGGCGAAGTATTTTTTCAGGATGGCAAAAATACAGTTCCTTGATTCTTCATTGAAAGAAGGATAGATGGTGGCTTTCCCAAAAAAGTATTTTGTGTTCGGAATGGTGAGGGTTAAGGCACCAAGTCCATCCCATAGATTATCTAATGCATATAAACTTTTAGCCCCTTTTTTAGAGGATTGATATTCGGGACGAACAAAAGAACGTCCTAGCTCTATCGTATAAGGAAGGTAATCTTTGATGAATTTGTCAGAATAAATAAATAGATGAGAAGAGGTCAGGTTGGGTTGTCCATCCGGTTGAAAGGAGGTCTCACATCCGTGAAGGTACCTGTATCCTCCGATGATCTCTTTTTCTTCTGGGTTCCATACAATCAGTTGATGGTAAGGACGCTCCATTGTATCATATTTATCAATATCACAGCTGACACCGGCGCCACCCCCCGCTGCACGGAAAGATATCTCACGTAAACGACCGATCTCTCTCAATGTGTTAGGAGCATTTTTGGCGGTGATAATGTATATCTCGTTTCCGCCTTTGTTTGTAGTTCTCAGAAAGACATCCTTAGAGAGCTCTTCTTCGATTAGTTCGGTTGGTACTGGGGCGATTATGTCTTCCATGTGATTTAAGTGTTTGAGGTTAAACGATAAGAGATTTTTTTGATTTCTTCTGCCCATTCACGATCGCTCTTTTCATTTGTCAGCGATTGGTATGATATGGGTTTGCCGATGATGACAGAAAAAGATTTGTTTTTCTGCTTGAATAGTTCATCAGACAAGAACAGCATTTCTATGTTTGCTTTTATGCCCAATTTCATTCTGTAATAGGAGAGGTTGTAAAAGAATTTTGAGTTTTCACCTATGAAATGAATGGGAACGATATCTCGTTTGTATTCTTTAGCTTTTGATATGAATGTCTTCTTCCATTCGTTGTCTTGAATAACTCCATTGGGTTGTCTTCTGGAGCATTGACCAGCAGGGAAGAATAAAATAGGTGCGTCTGAGGCACAGACATTATCAATAAGGTGTGCGGTGTCCCTGCTTTGTCCTCTCCCTTGTATTTTGTTGACAGGGATGAAGTGCTCTTGTAGGTTCTTGACATACATAAGAATGTCGTTGACCGGTATTTTGATGGAGTTGTAGCGCTTGCCCAGAAGACTGATGAGTGCTATTCCGTCAAATCCGCCCAACGGGTGATTGCAGGCAAAGATGATATTGCTGTGGTCGGGTAGGTTCTCTTCCCCTATGGTTTGAATGTTTATGTGAAAATGATCATTCATCACCGTATCAGCAAATTCTACTCCGTAAAGATGACCATACGTGTTGAATATGTAGTTTATCTCATCTTCGTGTATGATTTTTTTTAGGTATGAAATAAGAAATTTTGGCAATTTCCCTTTGAGTGAGGGAAGTTTGCTTTCTAAAACGCTTTCCACATCTATGTGGACACGTTCATTCTCGGTATTTGGATTTGAGGTCTCCATTCTTCTTATTTTATGCAAAAATAAATTAAAATATAATTAAATTAGAATTTGAGCAATAATAATATAGGGGTTCCTCTTGCTTTTTTATCTGTTGTCACCCATAATTGAGAAATAAAATGGGAAGTGGCGTGACGTCCGCCTGTTTCCTAAGCAGACGCAAGTGTTTTGTTGATAAGATGTTAATATTTTGTTCGCTGTTTTTGCGTGGCGGTTAATAACAATTTAAAAATAGTTAATAAAAAGTAAAGTGGGGGATAGTGGGGGAAAAGAAATTATTCATATCTTTGCCAATGTTAAAGTGGGTTCTATAGGTTCGCCATCATAAAAAAAGAGTGTGATTCGTGAGTTGATGAGCTTCGGGTGCCATTTTGATTTCTTCGGCATTTTGCTTGTGGTAGAGACGTTGTGCGCATCGTCTCAGAAAGAAACGAAACAAATCTCACAGGATGAATTTAAAGAATGTGCTGTAAAAATGTAATTAGACCTTTTTATATCGTATGTATAAATTTTTGAGCAAAATAGAAGCTAAGGTGGACAATAAGGGACGAATCTTCGTTCCTGCGGTTTACCGTCGTATGCTGGAGGCAGCAGGCGAGACTTCTCTTTGCTTGAGGGTGGACAGGGTGACGAAGTGTGCAAAACTATATCCTGCATCTGAGTGGGAAAAGATAGATGCACAATTTCAGTCTCAATTAAATATGTGGAACAAGGATGATCAGCGTTTGTATCGTCAGTTTGCTTCGAGTGTTGAGCAGATAGAGATAGATGCGAGTGGTCGTGTGCTGATTCAGAAGAAGCATTTGGATGCTATCGAAGTGGAAAGTGAAGCATTGTTTGTGGGAATGGGAAGTTATTTTGAGATATGGAAGAATGAGTCGTTGGAGGAGATGTTGATGAGTGATGAGGATTTTGAAAAGGCTTTACAAGAAAAAATGGGTAGTTTGAATTTCTAATAATAATTATATGTCGAATGTATATCATATTCCAGCTTTGTTAATCCCTTGCATGGAGGGATTGCAGATTAAGAAAGGCGGCATTTATGTCGATGTAACTTTCGGAGGAGGTGGACATTCGAGGGAGATATTAAGCAGATTGGATGAAACAGGACGGCTGTTAGCATTTGACCAGGATTTGGATGCGATACAGAACTCTATTCCTGATAAGCGATTTACGTTCGTCAGAAGTAATTTCAGATTTTTGCGTAATTTCTTAAAGTATCATGGTGTGGAGAGTGTGGATGGAATCTTGGCTGATTTAGGTGTTTCCTTTCACCATTTTGATGAGGTCGATAGAGGATTCTCTTTCCGATTTGATGGGGCTTTGGATATGCGAATGAATCAGCGGGCTGATTTGACAGCAGCTGATGTGCTGAATGACTATTCTGAAGAACAATTATCTGATGTGTTTTATTATTATGGAGAGTTGAATAACGCCAAGAAGATAGCTTCTGTCATAGTGAAGTCGAGAGCAACGAAGCCGTTTTCTCAAATATCTGATTTGGTGTCTGTCGTGGAGCCTTATATGGGAAAAGATAAACAGAAAAAGGATATGGCTCGTCTTTTCCAAGCTATTCGTATAGAGGTGAATCACGAAATGGATGCGTTGAAATCCATGTTGATGCAATCATTAGAGGCATTGAAGCCGGGAGGTAGATTGGTGGTGTTGACCTATCATTCGTTGGAGGATCGTATTGTGAAGAATTTCATGAAAGCGGGAAACTTTGA